>NZ_JACJDU010000003.1:0-201963 GCF_014163715.1 Shewanella sp. SR44-4
TAAATAGTTAGATAAATAGTTAGATAAATAGATAAATAGATAAATAGATAAGCATCTACGTTTTTAAATAAATCCTAACGCGCGTGACAATCAACAGTTTCAATACTGCTTATTTCATCATCCATACAGAAATGTGGGCAACCCAACACGCGGCCATGTTTCTCGATAGCTTCAATTAGTGTTTGTTGTATATCGTCAAGGTAGGCTTTAAGTCGTTCTAAAGGTGGCCTGGTTAGCGAAAAAGGTGTTCATTTTCGGCTTTTTTATCTCCAATCCGTCGAGGATGGCCTCAGTAACATGTTCTGATTTAGATTTGAAAAAATAGTAGCAGCCCTTCTTGACGCCGGCTCGCTCACATATAGCATCAATAGTGAGAGTGCCATAGCTGCTCTGCCACATTAAATCTAATATTGCTTGTAGCAAACGTTCTTTGCCATCACTTTTGGCCCATTTCCAGTACCTATCAATACGTTGACATTATTGACGTTAACATTATTGACGTTGACATTGACATTATTGAAATTGACTATTATCTATTCGTCTCGATACGCTAATTGGGGCTAACTAATTTAACTTAATCATCAGAAACCAAAAACAATATAGTAGCCCCTATTATCCCGGCTAATAATGAACCGAAAAGGATACCCAGCTTAGCTTGTTCGATTAAAGCGGGCTGCCCCTCAAATGCTAAGGCTGATATAAACAATGACATTGTAAAGCCTACACCCGCTAAAAATCCGATACCTATGATATGAGGGAATGTCACCCCATTAGGTAACCTTACCGCACCCACTTTTAACCCTAACCAAGCAAAAAGGCTAATACCAATGCCTTTTCCCAACACCAATGCGAGTATTATTGCTAGTGTGACCACAGTATCTTTAAATTCAGGAATCATTGTGGGTAACATTACACCTGCGTTCAAAAAAGCAAACAAAGGTAAAATAATAAGGCTAACGGGTTTGTCTAGCGTATAGCCCCAACGTAATATCGGCGCTGTACTTTGCTTGGCAATATCTTCGGCCTTTACAGCAAGTGCGTGTTGTTTTTCATTCTCAAGGATAGGAGTGTCTACACTGTCTACGTCCTTAAATTCTTGAATGACATTTTGCATTTTACGACGAAACCAAATTTTATTGGTATAAGGACGCGTCGGTACCATCATTGCAGCTAAAAGACCGGCCGTGGTTGCATGTACGCCTGATTGAAGAATAAACCACCAAAGAAAAAAACCGCCCATTAAATAGAAAATAGGTTTTCTTATGCCCAGAATGTTGATAAAAAATAACACTAATAACGTCAGAGCAGCCCACAATAATGACAGAACTTCGATTTGTTCAGTATAAAATAATCCAATAACAGCAACGGCTCCCATGTCATCTACAATGGCTAAACCCGTAAGAATAATGTAAGCAGCCCGAGGTGCTTTAGCGCCTAACAGTGTTAAAATACCTATAGCAAATGCCGTGTCTGTGGCCATAGGAACACCCCAACCTTGATACGCATTGGACGAGTCACTAATCCAAATAATGCTTGAATATATCAGTGCTGGGAGCACCATGCCCCCTAATGCCATAACAATAACTAATGCAGCATCTTTTAAATCGCTAAGAGCGCCGACCAAACATTCATATTTTATTTCTAATCCTAAAATGAAAAAAAACAACACCATCAAGCCATCATTGATCCAATAATGTAAGGAATGACTTATTGACCAATCGCCAAGAGAAATAGTTAATTTAAGTGTACTGAGTGCTTCATAACTGTGTTGCCATCCTAAGTTAACCATAAGAATTGCGGCTATTGCCGAAACAAGTAACACGATTCCAGCTACGATCTGGCTATCGATGAATGACTCCACAGGTAATGAAAACTTAAGAAAACCACGCTCTAACGGAGCATGATCACGATTCTCTTCCTTTATTTCGTAACCCATAACTTGTCTCCATCACGTTATTGCATGATTTTTTAACCGAAGAATGTATCCAGAACCCTTTAAAATCAATACATTAAACATCGAGTAAATACGATACCATCTTTGCTAACAAAACGGCTTTATATCCTGTCAATCGCGCTGAAATTTAATGCAAACCTAGCATCACGTTTGCCAAACCAGCGGAGCTAAGCGATTAACATTGCTGATAAACTGTCAAGACACGCCTGAGAATATGACTGTAATCGGTTTAATCAACTGACTATGTATTCTGGTCTGTTTCGGTATATTTACCATCACTATGATTGCAACATACACGGTTATATTGTTAGTGTGGTAACCCGCTATGACATAAATATCGAACAATTAACGGAGCGAAACTAATGGGATCTAACAATACTGATCAACATAAACACAGTATCGCGACTTTTGCAGCCTTGAAAACCGCCATTGCAAATGATGAAGAGCAGTTAGTAAAGGAATTATTGGCAGATGAACCGATGCAAGAGCTTGAGAAAAGCTACCTCCTTGACCTAGCCCATCTAAACAATAATCGTACTATCATAAAATTACTTGAAGATATTCCTGAAAAATAGCTAAACAAAGAAATATAGTGTGTTGATGTCCTCTCTATTTAGCTAGCCATTTTCCCTTAAGAGAATCGCCGCTTATAGCGGCGAATAAATACTTATCTAAGCGATACATAAAAACCATTGTTCACAAATGACTATATACTTTCCTCTTCTCTTTTTTCTATAGTAGCGCTTAATTTTTGATATACACCAAGTGCGACAATTAAGATAGCTGATACCATAATAAGTAAGGCTGGATAGAGCAAAAGGCTAAGGTCTTTCGTTCCTGCTTTAAATATAAAAACCAGTCCTTCAATGCTGACTGCTATAGTAATAATGACAATAATTTTTGTAATTGTTCGTCTTGCCTCTTTGGGATCTCGCAGCTCTTTGTCCTTAAAAACCTCTTCTTCCATCATATACTGTGCTACATCAATAATGGCTGCTGCAATAATGATAGCAGCGACAGATTGAAGCATTAATGGAATAAATCCAGAGTCATACTGTATGCCAGAAATGACCTCATAAATGGACCACAGCATAATTATCAAAGATAAGATGATAAGCACTACAGCTGCGAACAAATGAACTCCAGCGAAAATCTTATTAAACAGTTTTTTCATATTTTTTCCCTCTAAGAATTTATCAACCAACGTGGCCCATTCAGCTATTAATGTGTACACACATTTGAAGCGAAGGTGTTCATCCAATATTGATACTTGCTTGTATCATTTAATGCATAAACTCATTAATGATTGGCCGCCATAATGTAGGGATACTATTAACTCGAGTTTCTATTATGTAGCATGCTTATTTGAATCTTGACGTCGCAGACTTAAATGCCGAACCAAGCGAATCCCAGGCGCTGTCAATACCGACTTTTATGTCTTCCCAAGCATCGTCACCGGCCTTTTTAAGCTCAGTAAGCTTTTTATTGGCAGTGTCCTTCATAGACTGAAGTTGCTCTATTTGTTTGTAGTATTCAAGCTGCTCATCAGCTGCGGCCGCATCAGCTTTTGCTTTAAGTTTGTCGATATCAGCGCTCCACTCGTCGAGCTGCGCTTGCAATTTCTTTTCGTATGCTTGTTTCTTACTCATAATGATTGTCCTTTTAAATACATTGGATACGCTATACATTTTAAGTGTTTCTAGTTTATTTGAATCACTGGGCCTCAGCATATTTGATTATTTACCGGCATAAATTTACCAGCCTAAATTTACGTTACCACGCAAGGCGGCATATTGCTCACTTCTGCCTCATTATTGCTTGTCATGTAATATCGTTATGAAGATATGTTAATGGATCTATTTGCTACCTTTGCTCGTAAAAAAGCCTGCGATTAAAAAATTTAAGCTGTTATATGAGATACATGAGATACATGATGGTTATTTATCAAGGCAATTGAGCACTGCGCAGTATCGAAATACAGTAGCTAGAAACAAACTAACATGAATAAATCATACTAGAGGTATATTGGTTTGATTTATTTAGCATTAATATCAATGAATTATAACCATAAAGCTAATGAGTCATTTACAAGCAAAAACACACTCAGATGAAATAATTTATGGCCTAGATATCATATAATGCAAATTGACGAACAATATCCCAGATGTAGCGTTAATTGGT
This sequence comes from Shewanella sp. SR44-4, assembly GCF_014163715.1. NCBI lineage: Bacteria > Pseudomonadati > Pseudomonadota > Gammaproteobacteria > Alteromonadales > Shewanellaceae > Shewanella > Shewanella sp. SR44-4. The sequence goes on from NZ_JACJDU010000003.1 coordinate 4,136, forward strand.
GAAGCAGCCAATTTTGATTGATAAGGTTGCACTAGTTAGTGTTAAGGACTTTTAATGCATTTTACCAAAGAGCGCTTAGACGCGCTTGAAAAACACACCCGTAGCCATTTAATCAATTCACTGTCAGGATTTAAAAGCGCTAATTTAATAGGTACACAAGATTTACAGGGCAACACTAATTTGTCGATTGTCAGTTCGGTTATTCACCTAGGTGCCAATCCGCCGCTGGTTGGTATGATAATCCGCCCTCACAGTGTGCCGCGTCATACCTTTGAAAATATTTTACAAACCGGCTTGTATACCATTAATCAAGTCAATCAATCTATTTATGAGCAAGCTCATCAAACATCTGCTCGATATGATAAAGATGAATCAGAGTTTGAAGCGACGGGATTAACGCCTGAATATCTATCAGACTTTAGCGCGCCTTTTGTAAAAGAAAGCCGCCTAAAATATTCAGTTAAGCTAGTAGAGCATCAACATTTAGCTATCAATGGTACCGAGTTTGTTATTGGTGAAATAGTTGACGTGTATGTAGACGATGATGCGGTTCAAACTGATGGGTTTATAGATTTACACACTATTGATACGGTAGCGATTAGCGGGCTCGATTGTTACTACACAGGCAATAAACTGGCTCGTTTGCCTTATGCTAAAAAATAGCGGTGACATAATTTTATCGTGCTTAAGCTAATTTATAGCATGTGCGGCTGCATAAAATAGCCAGAATACGAGCCGTATTTGATAAATCCCATTTAACTAAATGGGATTTATCAATATCAACGTATTTTACTTTTTAGTTAAAAAGCGTTCTTTAACGGCTTCTGCCATTAAATTGGGTGGAATTAAGCCTTGCTCTAACACAAAGTTATTAAATGCCAAGCGATCAAACTTATCGCCTAGGGCTATTTCGACGTCGGCCCTGATCTCCAATAATCGTGATAAGCCATAAAAGTAACTGCCAGCCTGACCAGGCATTCTCATGGTGTATCGATCCACTTCTTGTTTCACTGCCGCTTCTGAAAATACCACGTCATTGCGTAACAATGCATAGGCGTTTTCTTTTGTTGTTAGACCTAGGTTCAACATCGGATCTAACATGGCGCGAGCATTACGTAATAGTCGATGCTGAAGCGCTATAAGCTGTGCTTCAATAGGAAGGTATGGCAACATTTCAGCTTCGGCATACAGTGCCCAACCTTCAACGTTTACGCTGTTAAAAGCATAATAAACACGTGCGAGTGACACGCCCTGCTCCAACATGACCGCAAATTGTAATTCATGCCCAGGTCTGCCTTCATGAGCACTTAATGTATAAGCAACGGCATTAAAATTAAAGTCATCGTAAGCAGCATCCCCGGTTAATGCAGGGTTACCGGTTGTCAGTACAAATTGCCCTTGTTCACCCGTATTACCAATAAACGGTGGCGGTAACATATGAGGCGCTGGACTGCCCGCAGCCTCTGCTTCGCTGGCCAATCGCATAATCATGTCGCGCTCAGGTAAATTGACCACTTTTTTCTGAGTGATTAACGCTTCAAGTTTTTTATTAATGGCTCGATAATGATCTTCAATCTTATCGTTGTCTAAAGAGTCTTTTTTAAGTGCTTTTATCACATCGCGATAATCACTTGATGGCATATTAAACTTTTGCGCAACCAACGGCGCTAACGCCTGCATGTTGGCTTTGGTTATCATATAGCTTGCTTTCGCGCGTTCAATTAACAACTCAGGTTCGATATCAATGCCAACTGTTTTGAGTTTTAAAGCGTAAATTTCTGACGGTAAGCGGAAGTCATCTCGGCTAGTTGGAATAACGGTTTTTTCTGCCCACTGACGGTAATCTGCAATTTGCTGCTTTAGTAGCGACAAATTCTCATCGGCTTTTATGAATTCATTTTTCTCAAACAACTGCTGCAAACCTTGCAATAAGGTATCGGTTCTTGCCAGTGCTTGGTTTACTTCTTCTTTTGTTGGCCCCATTAATTTTTTGTTGGCTAATGCGGCTTCATACAAGGTTTTTGCTTGTTCAGTTAACGCAGGTTGACCCGTTTTACCGACATAACACGCTAAACGAGTATTAGCCGCTTGTTTACGTGTATCTGACATTTGATCATCTAATAATGCCGACACGCCTCTAAATATAATTAACGGCACGTCCACCCAAGGCAACATGTATTTGTCTTCTAATTTACCCGAGGCAATGGTCTGATCAATATTGTTGATAATAATGTTGAGGTCTTGACGAACCTGCAATGATTTTTCAGTTTTAAGCGCTTGTAACAACGTCTTTTTACTGGTTTCAAGAGTACGAATATACTTATCTTGTTGTGCCTTAGTAATGCTGCTGCATTGACTATCGGTTTCAGTAATGCCAATTGAACTTGCCATTTCAGGTTGAAATTGACTCGTTACCTGAATTTGTTTGTTGGTGTATGCATTACTGACATCAACCCAGGATTCCGCTGATGATGTCAACGGAATAAGAGCAAGTAGTGGAATCACAGACGTGAGTATTTTGCCTGACATCGGCTTAGTCCTTTTTTTATTATGAAGTGATTACTATAACCGAATAAAGATCTAAAGTGATGAGCGCTGAATTAACTAATCTGTAACGAATAGTGATCAACAAATCAGGTTATAAAGTAAACCCTTTTAAAGTAATGATTAGAAAAACAGTCAGTGCATGAGTTACATCTGTATTGTTACTTCGCAGCCAATAAAAAACCGCAGCGATTGACGCTGCGGCTTGTTCTATCGAGAATATAATCGATTTTAGCGGATGATATAATTGCTCAATTAAAAAGCAAAGTCTTCGCTATCAAGTGCCATCATAGAATCGACACCATTGGCAATACATGCCGCATGGCCTTTAGCCCTTGGCAGCATGCGCTGCATAAAGAACTGAGCTGTTTTAATTTTAGCCTCATAGAACGCTGGCTCGGTGGTGCCTGCAGCCAATTTATCTTGCGCCACTTTCGCCATTTTCGCCCAGAAGAAAGCGAGTGTGACGTAACCGGCATACATCAAGTAATCCACAGACGCCCCGCCGATTTCATCCGGGTTTTTCATCGCCTTGCCACCAATTAACACGGTCAGTTCATGCCACTCTTTGGCATAAGCCATAATCGGTTTAATAAACTCAGCCATGGCTGGGTTATCCATGTTTTGTTGGCAGAATACGGTAACGTCTTTAGAGAAAGGCTTTAATACTTCACCCTGAGTACCAATAATTTTACGCGCCAGTAAGTCTAATGCCTGAATACCGGTAGTACCTTCATATAAACAGCTAATCTTGGTATCGCGCATTAACTGTTCCATGCCCCACTCTTTGATAAAGCCATGACCACCAAAAATCTGCACACCGTGGCTGGTACATTCAAAACCCAGCTCTGAAAGGAATGCTTTAGCAATCGGCGTTAATAAGGCTAACTTTGTTTCAGCATCAGCTTTAATGGCTTCGTCTTTTTCGGCATGGCCAATATCAACTAGCTGGGCAAGATACGAAATTAACGCACGGCCACCTTCAGCAATCGATTTCTGAGTTAACAGCATTCTGCGAACATCTGGATGAACAATGATTGGGTCAGCTGGGCCGTTAGGATTTTTAACCCCGCTGATTGAACGCATTTGTAGACGATCTTTTGCGTATGCCAAAGCCCCCTGGAATGACGCTTCAGCAGCCGCAACACCTTCACTAGCAACGCCAATACGGGCAGCATTCATAAAGGTGAACATGCACTTAAGGCCGCGATTCGGTTCACCAATCAAATGTCCTGTAGCGTCGTCGAAATTAATCACACAGGTCGCGTTACCATTAATGCCCATTTTGTGTTCAATAGAACCACAACTCACGCCGTTTCTATCTGAAATGGTGCCATCTTCATTAACGTTGAATTTAGGTACGATAAATAACGAGATACCTTTATTACCTTCTGGCGCACCAGGAATACGGGCAATAACGATATGGACAATGTTGTCAGAAAGATCATGCTCGCCAGCTGAGATAAAGATTTTAGTGCCGCTTAATGAATAACGTCCATCGGCCTGTAACTCAGCCTTGGTGCGCAACATACCTAAATCGGTACCACAATGCGGCTCAGTTAAACACATTGTGCCAGTCCACTTACCTTCAACTAACTTTGGCATAAATTGTTGTTTTTGAGATTCTGTGCCGTGTGCTTCAATGGTGGCTAAAGCGCCATGACTTAGCCCTGGATACATGGCAAAGCTATGGTTAGCACTGGAAAACATCTCAGCAATACTGATATTTAATGAATGCGGTAATCCTTGGCCACCAAACTCTTCAGACTGAGATAACGTTGGCCAACCACCTTCTACATATTGAGCGTACGCCTCTTTAAAACCATCTGGTGTGGTCACCACACCGTCGTTCCATGTACAACCTTGCTGATCGCCTATTTGGTTTAATGGTGCCACAACCTGTTCGGTTAATTTTGCCGCTTCAGCAATAATCGCATCAACCATATCGATACTGGCATCTTGGTAACCCAAACGCTGATAGTGCCCTTCACAATCTAGCAGTTCTTGCATAACAAATTTTACGTCACGAATGGGGGCTTTATATTCAGGCATTGTTACTCTCCATGTCATTATCAATCTATATCTAGTTAGTGATTATTTGGATGAATTTTTCCATGCAAATAATATTTGTTACTACCGATGCTAAGTTAACTACAAGTATTATCCAAATGCATAATAATTATATGTATACATTCGTTTGAATTATAGTTTGTCGGTATTGTTAGACTTTCAGCAACCACTTCGCAACAAAACCGCCTCAGCCCTCGACGATTATTCATCCTACGCATAACTAAAAACACTCAGACGGTGAAATTCCTCAGTGCATTATTCGTTATATGAATAGTTGCTTATCAAAATAATTGATTTGTTTAATTATAAAACACCCCCTAGCATGATTTGGCGGTTAATTGTTCACTAAAGTGGTAATGACGTATTTTCAGGATAATTTTTCAACATAGAAAATTAAGCTGATTGATCCCCCCTTGATGTTATTGAATAACGCTAATTTTACAACGCTATATATTTACAGGTTACAAATAAGAACGCTTAAGCGTCATACATATCTTTTGTAAATCAATGTATTGGCAAGCTTGTTTAATAACGATTAGTCATCGTCTGGGGAAATAAATGAATAATAATAAATCAACATATTTTAAGCATTCTTTACTCGCATTTGCGATTATGGGAGTAATGAGCTCAGCTGCAAATGCTGAAGATGAAAAACCAAAAGCACAAAAAAGTGCAGACGATATAGAAAGAATCGTCGTAACGGCATCTAAACGTGCCAAAGGATTACAGGAATCTCCTGTGGCCATTACGGTAGTGAGTAGCAAAGCAATAGAGCAAGCTAAAGTAATGGACATAACAGACTTACAAACTCTGGTACCAACTCTACGCGTCACCCCACTACAACGTTCAACTAACACCAACTTCTCAATTCGTGGCTTTGGTAATGGCACCAACAATACGGGTATTGAGCCTTCTGTTGGGGTATTTATCGATGGTGTGTATCGCTCTCGTGCGGCATCTCAAATAGGTGACTTACCAAGACTGCAGCAAATTGAAGTGCTAAGTGGACCACAAAGTACCTTGTTTGGTAAAAATGCTTCTGCTGGGGTCATTAGCGTCACCACGCGAGAACCCGCTTATTATCAAGAAGGTAAAATTGAAGTTGGCGTAGGTAATTTCAACCAAAAAGAAATTAAAGGTTATTACACCAATGGCATAACCGATAATTTAGCATTTAGTGTTTCTGGTGGATTGAACAAACGAGATGGTTACACTGAAAGTGTGGTGGGATTAGACGATATTAACGACCGTGACCGTTGGAATATTCGAGGTCAGGCACTGTACGAACCAACTGAAGACGTAAAACTTCGATTAATTGCTGACTATAGTAAAATTGAAGAAGCATGCTGTACCGTAGAGAATTCAATTAATGGCCCTACTACTGGCGCTGTGCGTGCGCTCGGGGGCATGGACCTTGATGAAACAGATTCATTTGCTTATCAATCTACTCTTAATTCTAATCCCGATAACAACGTCAAAGATGGTGGAGTATCACTGCAGCTAGATGTTGATTTTGATGGTTATTCATTTACCTCAATCAGTGCATTTCGTACCAACGATTCTGATTTTATGAATGATGTCGATTACACTTCTCTCGATATTTTGAACGAAGGCGGCTACACCGATATCGAAACAATTACCCAAGAGTTTCGCTTAACCTCTACCGGTGAACGTCAGCTCGAATGGATGTTTGGCGCATTCATTTTTCATGAAGAAGTGACCACTGGCGATACCTTGTATTATGGTAACGACATTAGAAATTACTTTGATGTGTTGATGGCTGCTGGTGGTGCTCCGGGTTTATTAGCGGGTGTTGAAGGAGTATATGGCTTGGATCCCGGCACATTTTTCTCAGGTGACTCGGCAGTAAGTTCTGAGTTTGAACAAGAAAATGATGCTTACTCGATATTTGCCAGTTTTGATTACCATATCAGCGACGATTTTACCGCCATATTTGGCGTGAGTTACACCAATGACCAAAAAGAAATCAACATCACTCAACAACATTCCGATGTCCTTTCTGCACTCGATTTAGACACAGTACCAACATTGTATGGCGTGCCTATTGGCAGTATTCCTCAGTTGGCACCTGCGGTACCAGTGATTAAAAGTTTGCAGTTTTTACCCCCTATGCTGGGGTTGCCAAATGCTGTTGAAAACAATCAATCAGATGATAGTAAAACCACGTGGTCACTACGCTTAGCTTACGAAATTAATGACAATGTCAATATATTCGCTACAGCAGCAACAGGTTTTAAAGCAACGTCTTGGAACTTATCGCGTTATTCAAGCCCTTTCGCAGCGGATCAATCTGCATTAGAAACGGCAGGCTTAGCACTTCCCAATCAGGTTTATGGCGGCCGTTATGCCTCACCTGAAGAAGCAATGGTGTACGAGCTGGGCATTAAGACTCAATACGAACACGGATCATTTAGCGCAACCATATTTGATCAAACCATTGAAGGGTTTCAGTCATCTATTTTCATTGGCACAGGTTATGTACTGGCTAATGCGGGTAAACAAAGTACCCAAGGTATTGAGTTCGACTCTAATTATAACCTCACTGAAGATTGGTCATTTACCTTAGCGGGTACCTTCCTCGACCCTGTTTACGACTCGTTTGTTGGTGCATCAGGTTTAAACGGACCGGTTGATTTATCTGGCGAGAAACCGGCTGGTATTCATGAAGTTAGTATCACTGCCGGTATTGTGTATAACTTTGAAGTATTTAATGGTGCCGATGGCTATGTTCGTACCGATTACCTTTTCGAAAGTGATACTAAGCTGGCTGAAAACACCCCTGAATCATTATCTCGCGAGGTAAACACCTTCAACGCAAGTACGGGACTGGCATTTGATAATGGCGTCAGTTTACAGCTTTGGGTGCGTAACTTAACCAATGATGAATATCTGTTGTCGGCATTCCCACCTCCAATTCAAGCGGGCAGTTTTAATGGTTATCCAAATCAACCACGTACCTTTGGAGCCAATATTTCGTACCAATTTTAACTAGCTAAACAGTCTGCAGTGACGGTAATAGCGCTTTACTGCCACTGTAGGATTTTTTATTAACATCAAGATTAAGCAACTGATTTATATCGCTAATAACGCTATAAACTCACTATCAATAAAACAATAAGAGTGTCCTATATGTCTATAGAATCAATATTAAAAAACCGTTACTCAGCACGCGCCTTTCTCGACAAACCGGTTGCCAAGGAAACCTTGGATTTGATTTTTGCCCATGCACAGCTTTCTCCTTCCAATTGTAATGTGCAGCCATGGCAAACTTGTGTGGTTTCGGGTCAGACAAAAGACACATTGAAACAAAAGTTTATGGAAACACTCATGAGCGGCGCCTCGCCAAATCCTGACTTTAATTGGCTACCGCAATATCAAGGTATTCATCGTGATCGTCAATTTGGCTCAGCGAATGCGTTGTATAGTGCAATCGGTGTAGCACGAGAAGACAAAAAAGCCCGTCAAATGGCGATGGTACGTAACTGGCAGTTCTTTGATGCGCCACATGCGGTGTTTTTCACTATGGATAAATACTTAGACATTATGGGCGCTGTTGATTTAGGTATATATGCTCAAACACTGTCATTGATTATGGCAGATCACGGCATATCAAATTGCATGCAAGGTGCATTAGGGCAATTCCCCGACCCAGTAAGAGAAATATTAAACCTCCCTGCCGAGCGCGGTATTTTATTTGGGATGTCTTTTGGTTACGCCGATGACAGTGCAGCGGTAAACAATACCCGTACCGATCGTGAATCCATTGAAAACGCTGTGGCATTTTTCGATTAACCAGTCATGACTAATGAGATTGAATATGAAACTAGAGCATAAAAATATTTTAGTGGATAACGTCAATATTCATTACGTTGAATCAGGGCAATCTACTGAAGCAAATAACGTATCTGCTGTAGCTGACATCACTGTGCTCAAAGCGACAATAATTTTTTTGCATGGATTTCCTGAGTATTGGGGCACATGGTCAGCTCAACTGAGTTTTTTCTCACCACATTATCGTGTTATCGCACCTGACTTACCGGGATACAACTTAAGCGACAAACCCGACGATGTTAGTTTTTATGCGGTACCCAATCTTATCGGCTTTATGGCCAAGTTTATTGCTGCAATTAGCCCTACTCAGCCTGTTATTTTAGTCGCCCATGATTGGGGCGGTGCTATTGCTTGGCCATTAGCAGCGTTTCATGCTCAGTTAATCAGTAAGCTGATAATTGTTAATGCGGCTCACCCAAGTACCTTCACTCGAGAAATGATTAACAATCCACTACAACGCAAAAAAAGTGCTTATATACATCAATTAATCAGCGCATCGGGGGAGTCATTATTAACGCAAGATGATTATCGCTATTTAAGCGAAGACATCATGGTTAGTACCAACCCAAGCGTGTTTACCGCCGCTGTAAAAGCGCAATATAATCAAGTGTGGAGCCAAGCAGGCGCAATTAATGGCATGTTGCAATATTATCGCGCTATGCCACAACTGGCAGAAAATGACACAGATAATCAACGTTGCAATTCAACAACGGCATCATCCCTAGACACAACATCGACTCAAAATGACACAACTAAATCGAGTCCCGTTAAACAAGCATCGCAGCTTAAAGTACCCAATATACGGATCAATGTTCCCACATTGATTTTATGGGGCGAACAAGACCTTGCCTTCGTTAATGAAAATCTCGATGACATTCATCACTATGTGCATAACTGCACCATAAAGCGTTTTCAAGACACCAGTCATTGGCTACAACATGAAAGGCCAGACGAAGTGAATGTCGCCATTAATAATTTTATAAACGATTAATATCAATTTAAATACATTTAAAAGTATTTAAAAACAAAAGGTTAATTGCATCCTTAGTTAAAGGCTCGTTGTAAAACAAACTCAATATAGTGCGCTAAATAACAAACAAAATAATAATAACGATAAAGGGATTTTATGACGACATTAACATCACAAGTTCAGCCGACACTTGTATTTGAAGTGGCTAAAAATGACTTGTCACAAACACGTGTTGTTGAGCTGAATATTGAGCAGCCATTGGCTGACAATGAAGTATTGCTTAAGGTGAGTAAGTTCGCGTTAACCGCAAATAACATCAGCTATGGCATCACTGGGGATACATTAGGTTATTGGCAATTCTTTCCTGTTAACAATGTCCCTTCAGATACAGCTTCAAATTCGATTACGTCTACAACGCATACTGCTCAACAAACTCAATGGGGACGATTACCTGTCATGGGGTTTGCCGATGTGGTGTCGTCAAATAACAAAGATATCAACGTCGGTGAACGAGTGTGGGGATTTATGCCAATGGCGACCCATCTCAAAATCATTGCTGGTAAAGTTAACCCAAGCGGGTTTTCAGATATCAATCCATGCAGAGAAGGCTTATCTCCGGTTTATGCGCGCTTTGATCGTGTTACGGCCAATCCTTTTTATCAGCTAAAAAATGAAGACTACGACATCTTATTACGCGGACTGTTCACCACATCTTGGTTAGTGGATGACTTTATGTTCGACAATAATTATTTCGATGCCACGCAATATCTGATTACCAGTGCATCCAGTAAAACCAGTATCGCCCTCGCCTTTGCCATCAAGCAAAGAGGCCAACGTAGCACGGTTGGCATTACCTCAATGGCCAATCTCAGTTTTGTTGAATCATTAGGTTGTTACGATGTCGTTATTAGCTATAACGACATCACCACCCTAGATGCCAATGTGGCATCCATCTTAGTGGACATGGCCGGTGGTAAAAACACCTTAGCCGCCATTCATCACCACTTTACCCAACAACTGCGCTATTCATGCCGGATCGGTGCAACCCATCATGGCGATATTGACTTAACAGACACACAAAGTGATGGTCTGCTACCAGGTGCACCTCCAACATTCTTCTTTGCACCAACACAATTGAAAAAACGCAGTCTTGAATGGGGGGTTGGCGAAACCATGAAACAAATGAATCAATCGTTACTCCGTTATATAGACTTTTGTAGATCCATTATCACCATTTCCCACACCCATGATCTTCACCACGTTAATGATATTTACCAACAGGTTTTAGCCGGAACAGCTGATGCATCTGTTGGACAAATCATATCGTTAGACCCAAATACACTCAAACCAAGTAAGCAATAGGCAAACTCTCAATCAACAAGCTCGTGTTTAAAAAATAAAAATGGACGTTATCGGCCCAATAAAGGTCATATCTGAATGAGGTTATTATGGAAGATATTGAATTAGTGACATTTGTTAATTCGCAAGTTATCCCAGTGTGCATCTTTTTAATTATGATGGGCATGGGGCTATCTTTAGTGACAGACGATTTTAAACGCGTGCTTAAATACCCTAAAGCAGTTGCAATTGGATTAACTAACCAGCTACTTTTGTTACCTATTATTGGCTTTGCATTAGCCAATATCATGCCATTAGAACCAGAATACGCAGTAGGAGTCATGTTACTGGTACTGTGTCCAGGTGGCACAACATCCAATATGTTTTCTCATTTAGCGAAAGGTGATGTGGCACTGTCGGTCACCATGACGGCGGTGGCCAGTTTAATTACCGTGTTTACTATTCCCGTGGTGCTTAATTACTCATTAATTCACTTCATGGGGCAAGGCAATGAATTCCAGTTACCAATACTGGCAACCATGTTTAGCTTAATGAAGCTGACCATTGTGCCTATTTTGCTGGGCATGTTGATCAGACGTTACGCTCCCAAAATTGCTGAAAGTATTCAAGTCCATGTATCACGCTTTGGCATATTGTTTCTGACGTTGTTAATTATATTTTTAACGTATATTCAGCAAGATATCGTTATTCCTGCACTTATCGCCGCAGGACCGGTATCGATTATTCTTAATATTTCAACCATGCTATTAGGATATTATTCAAGTAAATGGTTTGGATTAAATCTTGCTCAAAGAACGTCCATTACCATTGAAGTCGGCCTACAAAACAGTACCTTATCCATGTTTATGGCGTTAACATTGTTGGCTAATTACAAGATGTCATTCACGCCGGCGATTTACACCCTCACAATGCTCTTTACCGCAGGGATTCTAGCGGGTATGTTAAATTCCAAGTATTTTAAATCGAAAAATAATGGCGAAGTGGTTGCCGATAACGCCTAGACGAAACTAATAATTAAAATAACAAAGGTAAACAATGGAACTGATCACCGTAGTAATTGAAAACAATGTGCATGTTATTACCCTTAGCAATGGCAAAGTTAACGCAATATCGCCTGAAGTCATCGCCCAAATCAACAGTGCATTGGACCATGCAGAGCAGCAAAATGCAGTGGTCATAATAACTGGCCAACCCGGAATTCTATCTGGCGGCTATGACCTTAAAACCATGAAGCAAAGCGCTGAAGCGGCAATTGCTTTGGTCACTGCAGGCTCAACGTTAGCCCGCAGAATGCTCGCATTCCCAACGCCTATTATCGGTGCCTGTTCAGGCCATGCCATCGCCAAAGGCGCATTTTTACTACTCAGCTGCGACTACCGTATTGGCAGCGCAGGTCCGTTTAAAATTGGCCTTAACGAAGTGGCTATTGGCATGACTATGCATCAGGCAGGCATTGAAATCGCGCGTAATCGTATTCCGCAAAATTATCTGTCGCGCGCGGTAATCAATGCTGAGTTATTTACACCAGAACAAGCAGTAATGGCAGGTTTTCTCGATCAAGTGGTTGAGCCAGAACAACTCATGGACACTGCACATGCCGTGGCTAAACACATGCAAACGCTGAATATGGCTGCGCATTTAGGCACCAAATTAAAAGAGCGTAAGACTATTCTCGCCTCATTGGATGCAGCCATCGAGCAAGATAAGCAAATTTCATTGAAATTATAAGGATATAAATATGATATCGCAAAAGACCTATCAAACGCTCACTGTCGACATTACCGATAAAGTGGCTCACATTATCCTTAATCGTCCTGACGCGTTAAATTCAATGAACGTCGATTTTTGGCATGAATTTCCAAGCGTAATACACGATATCAATAATCAATCGGCGGCTCGCGCCATTGTCATTTCCTCAACTGGCAAGCATTTTAGTGCTGGTATGGACTTAGCCGTATTCAGTGCGAGTAACCGCGACGAGAATATCGAATTAGGCCGTAAACACGACCAATTACGCCGCTTGGTTCTCAAGCTACAAGATTGCTTTAACGTGCTTGAAACAGCTCGCATGCCTGTGTTAATGGCTATTCAAGGTGGCTGTATTGGCGGCGCCGTTGATATGGTCACCGCGGCAGATTGCCGTTATTGCACCAGCGACGCTTTTTTTAGCATCGAAGAAACCAAACTCGGCATGACCGCTGATGTAGGGACCTTGCAGCGTTTACCTAAATTGATTTCAATCGGATTAGTGAAAGAGTTAGCCTACACAGGCCGAAGAATGCCTGCGGCTGAAGCCAAAGCAGCCGGATTAGTTAATCATGTATATGAAGACCAAGCATCAATGTTAACTGCTGTATTAGGCATTGCTGCAGATATTGCCGCCCGCTCGCCTTTAGCCGTTACCGGCTGTAAAGAGATGATTAACTATGCCCGCGACCACAGTGTCGCCGACAGTTTACATTACATGTCGGTATGGCAAAGCGGCATGTTCCAACCTCAAAACGACATGATGGAAATCTTTAAAGCGAAAGCGCAAAATCGTGCGCCTGAATTTGAAGAGTTAACGCAAATTGACCCATTAAAAATATTCTAAGCATTGGGTAAACCAGCGTTATTGCCAATTAACTTAGCTCATGACTGAATTAATTTAATCATTAATAGCGCTAACCCTTTAGAGTGAACTATGACAAAACCTTTGATAAACCTAGTGCATGCCAATGGCTTCCCCGCTGGCAGCTATAAAACATTTCTACAAGAGTTTGATAACGACTACCGTACCGTTGCCCACAATCAATTTGGCCATAATGTTCTGTATCCAATACACAATAACTGGCAACACCTTGTTACTGAACTTGTTGAATTTATTAAGAAGCAAGATGAAAAAGTCATTTGTGTTGGGCATTCATTCGGCGGTGTTATATCGTTTATCGCTGCTTGCCAACATCCTGAGCTTTTTCGAGGTTTAGTGATGCTCGATCCACCTGTCGTCACCGGCGCATTCTCACATTTGCTGAGTTTTATTAAGCGAACACCTTATATTGATAAGCTTTCTCCAGCAGGAAAAGCCAACACACGCCAAAATCACTGGCCAGAAAACACTAACTTAGTTGATTATTTTTCACAGAAAACATTGTTTAAAAACTTTGATTCTCGTTGCTTACAAGACTATGCATCATCAAGTGTGGTGCTACGCAATAAACGTTTAGAGCTCAGCTTCTCTCCTGCCGTCGAAGCCGACATCTTTAGGCATTTACCGACCAACCTTGTTAAATACAAAAACAAACTGACCGTGCCAGCAAAACTGATTTACGGTGAAAAGACTCAGATATTCCCGATTAAACATTTTGTTCGGTTTGCAAAACTGAACGACATCGAGTTAATGACGCTACCCAATGGCGGACACATGTTTCCATTAGAACAACCAGAAAACACCGCCAATATGGTCAAACAGATCATTAAAGACTGGTGATAATTACCATTACACTTGGCAACTAACTCAAATAACTCAAACAGATAAACAATCTATTTTAAGAGGCCCAATATGATTAAACCAATCAGTTTGCTATCTACCCTCGCGCTTTTGGGCTTATCTTATTCAGTCTATGCACTGCCGTTAAATAACATCCAATTACCAGCAGGGTTTACCATTGATGTGTATGCTGAAAATGTTGAAAATGCGCGCCAGATGGCGCTTGGTGACAACGGAACTGTTTTTGTAGGCAGTCGCAAAGCAGGCAATGTTTATGCGCTTATAGACAGTGATAATGACTTCAAAGCTGACAAGAAAATCATTATCGCAACGAATTTGTTTATGCCATCCGGTCTTGCTTACCATAATGGCAGTTTGTATGTCGCTGAAGTCGATAAAATCTGGCGTTATCCTGATATTGAACAATCATTACCCAAGATCCCTAAACCAGAATTGGTGTACGACAAGCTGCCTAACAAATCCCATCACGGCTGGAAATTTATCGCTTTTGGCCCAGATGGAAAGCTGTACATTCCCGTCGGCGCGCCTTGTAATGTGTGTGAAAGTGAGCTTCCCTTTGCCAGTATTTTACAATTAGATCTTGAAACAAAACAAACCACTATCGTCGCTCAAGGTGTACGCAACAGTGTCGGATTTGATTTTCACCCACAAACAGGTGAGTTATGGTTTACCGATAATGGCCGCGACATGATGGGCGATGATTTACCCGATGATGAGCTTAATCGAGTCACTCAAACTGGGAAACACTTTGGTTTTCCTTATATTCACAACACAGATATTGCCGATACAGATTTTACTAACCCCAAAATCGCCAAACTCAACACGCCTCCGGTATTAACCTTAGGTGCTCATGTTGCTGCATTAGGCATGGAGTTTTATCAAGGTAGTCAATTCCCTGCTACTTATAAACAATCAATCTTAATTGCCCAGCACGGCTCGTGGAACCGCACTAACAAAGTGGGTTATCGCATTATGCAGGTGGCACTTGAGGGGAATAAGGTGATTGATTATAAGCCGTTTGCCACGGGTTGGCTTGAAGGCGAACAAAGCTGGGGCCGACCAGTTGATGTGATGACCCTGGTAGATGGCTCTATCTTGGTATCTGATGACTTTGCCAATGCTGTGTATCGGATTAGTTATACCAAGTAATAAAAAGCCAAGCGTTAAGCTTTAGCTGTACGACTGGGATACAGTTTGATCACTATCAAACTCACTCTTGGACAAAAGTGTATTTAAGATATGGCCTGCGGCCACTAACGTCGTGGCGCTTCGCCCACACCAGACCAAGTGGAAACCAACGGCTGTTCCCTCTTGGAACTCCCAGCCGCCCCGCAACATTTTCGCTATTTACAAAACAAGAACTGCGAAAAGGTCGCCATGGGAATTGATCCATCTTTGAATCTCGTTTGTAATCGGCCTCGGCCTTACTCGAAAATGCTAACGCTTTCGATGGTACATCCTGTACCGCGAAAGCTAGCCTGACGTCCTGTCAGGCTCACGCTATTTTCTTCAACGGCCTCAAGTTCAGAGTTGAATTTATCCATTCCCAATAATGTCTTCTGACTCATTTATGGACTGAAATCGGTTAGATCTTAGGCTCTAAAATTTACGGTTCACATTATCATTGCTAATGATTAGCTTAAGAAAGTGAGTTTATGTTCACTAAAAGATGGATCGCAATTCACTCTTGAAACAAGAAGCTAACCAGAAAGCTTAGCTAGACGTTATAAATGAACCGCTCTCACCTCCTAAATCCATTTAGACGTGTGCGGAGCCGCATGCAGGGTAGTGTGGGGACTGGAGGCTAAATACCTCCGGCTACCCGATTAGTTGCAACAACGTTAGAGATGATAGGTTAAATTATTTATAAATATTAATAATAACAATGCCGCTAAAAAAGACTATAAAACTAAGTAATTGTATAACATTACTTGCAATAAATAACTTTTGGACTTCTTTAGGTACTTTATCTCTTTGCTTTAATCTATCACAACGTTTTGCCTGCCAATAAAATTGAAATATCAGTCCGTAACGTGAAACACCTAAAGTTGCTGAGAATATATTCAATGAAAACAAATAGTAGTTATCATCAATAATGTCCTCAACCATGGGTAGCCATTTGTTTTTTATAAAAAAAATAAGTAATACACTAGTAATAAGTAGGCATATTCCTGCACAAAACAAGATGAGTGATATTTGAGTTGTCAAACTTAAATTGCTGAATATCAACGAATTATACTCTTTGATTTATAGATCTCTTCACCTAAATACTCTCCTCCAGAGCCCCCATACTTCCCACCGACAAAACCAGTACCAGCACCAACGACTAAAGAACACCAAAAGAGGCTGGTTCCTGCACTTGGTGCACCAAATATAATGTTACAGCCGCCATAAGCAACTAACCCACCCAAAGCCCCACCACCAATACTACCAGCAGCCTTCCCTGTTTGGGTATATTTCGATTTACTACATTGAGAATCATCACCAACGGTACAAGCTTTTTGAATGTTAGATACTGCATCAACACCTGTTAGCATAATTCCTAAATAGCCTACACGTTTCAAATTACGTGACATTTCAGCTACTGCTGCATAGTTCTTATGAAAGTTGGGTACAGTTGTGGCATTTGCAGGCTGCTTATTCCACTGTTGAATGATGCTTTTACTGCTTAGTCCCAAATTACTACGGATATCACCAGCCACAAGTTTTCCACCTAAACTTGGTTGTCCAAAACGACTTAATGCTGCATCCAATCTAGCAAATTGTATTTTACGTTGGGTGAAAAAATTCTTATTATGTAGGTTACCATTTGATTTATAACTAGTAACATAGGTTCGCTCTATATCTTTCAAAATAGATTTAACTTGGGCTGTATGAGCATTCCACGCGGTATTACTTACGCCTATCAATAAGCCGTTATAACTAGCAATATTTGAGAAAAACTCATATCTATTTACTAGCAATTGCTTTTCAGAGTTACTCAATTTTAATAAAGTTAAATCAACTGCTTTAGCGACATTTAAAAATTCAGCTTCCTCAATTGTGCATTCTTGAGCATCTGCTGGAGATAGCAATACCACCTGTCCTACTTGAACAATTCCATTCTTAATATGGGAATTAACCATTTTAAAGTGTTTGTAAGTATTCTCGGAGGGAGAGTTGTACATAGTCATAATCAGTTGATCAACAGGCATCTGTTTTTCAACTATATGTATTGCTTTATTTTGTGTACTAGGCAGTGCATCCATGTTTTAATCCTTTAATTTCCATTTGTGATTTTGTTGAATTAACAACTAATCGCCTGAGATTGTACTCAATAAGTAACTGTTAATAAAGTAACTTTCTCTAACTATCGACAAACTCCGAAAATAGTTTTACCGCAAGCAACTAACGCCCATTTAAGGGGCTGATAATTGTTGGCTATAATGTGATAGGAGCGAAACAGCCAACGGTAATTTGTCCCGCTTGAACAGCTTGTTGAACGAAGCCGCTCTGCGGCAAAAAAAGATAAAAACACATCTTTAGTCCCATCATAAATACTTACTAGACCCTGCCAATATTGGCATTTATCTAGGAGTATCACCATGAACGCATCTGAACAACAACGCTTTGATTTTCTTTATAACAACATCTTACCAATTTAACGCTGCAAGGCAAGCGGCCTGCTACCATCGATGCTTATAGCCGTGCAGTCAGGCGCATTAGTGCTTATTTTGACTATTGCCCTGACAACCTTTCAATCGATGATTTAAAGCGCTATTTTGCTGATTTAATTGCCTCTCACTCCTGGAACACCGTAAAACTCGACCGTAGTGGATTACCGTTTTTCTATCGATATGTTCTTAACCAGCACTGGGAGTGGCTGAGGCTTGTTAAGCCACTGCAGGTCAAACGCCTACCGGATATTCTAACCTCTGCCGAAGTCTCAATCGTCATTAGCCTCACCCATAAGCTGCGATATCAAGTGTGATTTAACCATGTGCAGCATGGGATTGCGTCTCGGTGAAGCAATTTCATTGCAGGTTGGCGATATCGATTCTGCGTTGATGCAGGTGCATATTCATGACACCAAAGGCGGCAAGGATAGGCTTGTACCCTTACCATAACGCACATTGTTAGCGCTGCGGTATTATTGGCAAACTCATCGTCATCCCCGGCATGTTTTTCCTGGTAAAGACGGTAAACCTGACTCACTGATAGATTGCGCATTAATGTCGTTTAAAAAACAAACGATTAAATTTATTTGCAACATTATCAATCAATTATACTTTTCTAAATAAATCTGCATTACAACTTTAGGCCTACCTAACGAGTTGTTTGATTTTAATTAAGCTAAATCTATTTATACCTGTATATAAAACCAGCTCATTAGGTTATGCAATCTAGCAAATAAAAAATGGTTTCTGTAAAAGAGTATTATCAATTAAATTTTGTATGTAAAACGAAGGGAACCATTTTTAAATAGGGCTTTGGTTCTAAGTAACTTTGGGGCATAAATGATTTGCATACCTTGCTTGCAATTGGCGTCATTCAACTCTGAACTTGAGGACGTTGAAGAAAATAGCGTGAAGCTCACATGGCCTTTCTCGCACATCCATGTGCTACAAGGCATTCAGGCATCCTGCCTATCAGATGTGAGCTTAGCTTTCGCGGTACAGGATGTACCATCGAAAGCGTTAGTATTTTCGAATAAGGCCAAAGCAGTCTGCAAATGCAGGTCAAAGTTAAATTTAACCCCATGGCGACCTTTTCGCTTTTCAGAAAATGTTGCGGGGCGGCTGGGTGATCCAAGAGGGAGCAGCCGTTGGTTTCCTTTTGGTCTGGTGTGGGCGAAGCGCCACGACGTTAGTGGCCGCAGGCCATATCTTAAACAAAATTTGGGACAAAGACGTGTTTCAAGGTGGCCTAGTGAATGACCGTAAATTGCACAGAATTACTAAATCTCTACTATGTTCTGCCCCTGATCATGTTAAAATCTCCGCATCAGAATTACCGAGAAACTCAATGTTTATCCATCATGTTAACGGCATCGACTGGCTAGTAATCACAGCTTTTGAAGAACTGAAAACTATGTTTATCGAAGAAGCCGGTACGATACCCTCTTGCTTCTCTACCGCCAGCGAATTGAACCTGGTTGATCAGGCAAAGCGAACTTATAGATATTTGCCTACTCTCAGCGGCGTAATCACCGATATCGGTACATATCAAAGACAGGGTAACGAAGAAGATTTGGACCCACAGCTTGCCTGCTTAGTTGAGGGGCATGGTCGGGTATTTATCTATCACGGCGGCTTTGTAGCTTTTGTGGATGACGAGCAAACCTTTATTACCCGAATAGACTGAAAATTATTCAGTAAGTTGAAATTGACGAATTGGCATCCCTAGCAAGGAATGGGGCATAAATGAGTCAGCCGGCCATAATTTAACATGGACGGGTTTAACTCTGAACTTGAGGGCGTTGAAGACTCTTTATACAAGAATGCGTGAAGCTCACATGGCCTTTCTCGCACATCTGACCGATAAGGATATTGGAAATGTCATTAGGATGTAGGGAACATCATTGACCATGTGCTACAAGGCATTCAGGCATCCTGCCTATCAGATGTGAGCTTAGCTTTCGAGGTACAGGTCGTTCTTTGGCATCTGACCCAATGGATATGGGGAATGTCATTATGATGTCGGGAACATCATTGACCTTGCCATCACGACATTCGTGAATCCATTCACATCAGATTCCCATCGGAAGCGTTAGTATTTTCACTCCTTATTACAGATGGACCAAAGCAGTCTACAAACGAAGTTCAAAGCTAGATAAATCCCATGGCGACCTTTTCGCAGCTGTTGTTTTGTAAATAGAGAAAATGTTGCGGGGCGGCTGGGCCCATTCTTTTATAAAGAGTAAAGAGGGAACAGCCGTTGGTTTCCTCTTGGTCTGGTGTGGGTGAACCGTCACGACGTTAGTGGCCGCAGGCCTTGTGTGAAACACATGTTGAAGCACAAATACCACCAACTATTTGTTCTACCACTAACTTTGCCCATGCATTATAAATCGGTGCACCTGGGTGAAACCCATCGGTAGCCATCACTTGGCGCATAAACTCCAGCATAGTGATGTCAGGTTGTGGGTTTTCCAGTGGCAATTTGATTAATCTGAAACTTGTGGATTGGTCGACTTGTTGATTTAACTTAATAAGTAATTGCTGTAATTGGCGATTAAATTGATTTGCTCGCTGGCCTAAACTCCAACGAAGTGGATGAGGCAATGCAGGAAATAGCCCCAAAGGCGGTAACGCAGTGACCAATATCAATTTGGGCCTGTATCGCTTTGTAATCAGTTCAAATAACGCTTTTTGTTGCAGCAACCACTTCTCGCAACTGATTGATGAGGTAATGTCATTCACCCCTAATGATGTCACGATGACATCATAATGCGTTTGCCCGAGTATGGGATGTGCGTTATCAATCTGCTGTTGTAAGGCTTGTAAGGTGGTATATGTAGTCGAGCCTGTTTTAGCAAATAAGCCATAACTAAACTCGAGTTGAGGACTTAATTGCTCAATAACCTGCCCTAACAAAGCATGCTGTTGAAATGCCACTCCCACTCCTGCAGCGGCTGAGTCGCCCAAAATAAGCAAACTCAACGCAGGATTGGGCCCAGTTTGCCCGACACGCTCGCCCTCGGGTTCCGGTAATCTTGGCGTAGTGCGGCGAACCTTAAGCCCCTGAAACACCAACAACGGGGCTAACATGAGTGACACTCCTTGATACAGCATGGTTATCCTTTATTCACTATTAAACGAATCCTAATATTGTCACTCAGCACGGCTTAATCATTAATGTTGAATAGACCCTTAACGATTATCAGCAATAAAGTTCACTACAACGTCGGCCAATACTTCGCCTTTGTCCTCTTGCAAAAAGTGCCCTGCAGCGATGATAGTGGTGTGCTTTTGCCCTTTTGTTCCTGGAATGAGTTTTTGCATCAAGGCATCACCACCCGCAGTAATCGGATCTGAATCACTAAACGCGGTTAAAAATGGCTTTTGCCATTGGCACAATACTTTCCACGCGGCGCGGTTTTTATCTGCAGCAGGATCGTCAGGCGTTATTGGCACTAATAACGGGAATTGACGCGCGCCCTCTTTGTAGCGCTCATCTGGAAACGGCGCATCGTACGCAGCAATAACCTCAGCACGTAAAGTCGATACACAAGCGCTGTTAATTAAGTTGCCCGTTGGGAATATCTCAACGTCTTGTGAGAACTGACGCCATTTTTTAAATGCTTCACCTGGCTCATGGTCACCAGTGGGTAACATGGTGTTGGCACAAACAACCCGTGCAAATCGCTCGCTTTCTTCAGCCGCTAAACGTAAACCAATTAATCCGCCCCAATCCTGACAAACCAAGGTAATGTTAGTGAGATTAAGTTGCAGCATCAGTGATTTAATCCAATCGACATGACGTTGATAAGTATAATCGTTACGGTTTGTCGGTTTATCTGAGCGACCAAAACCAATAAGATCAGGTGCAATAACACGATGACCGGCTTTAACGAGAATGGGGATCATTTTGCGGTACAAAAAGCTCCAGGTCGGCTCACCATGTAATAACAATATTGGTGCGTCATCCTTAGGGCCTTCATCAAGATAATGGACTCTCAGTTCACCACCCTCAGTGTCATCAACGGTTAAGTAATTCGCAGTAAAATGGTAATCAGGTAAATTGGCGAAACAACTGTCGTCGGTGCGTAAAAAATCCATATTAATTCCCTTCCTTATTGTGTTTTGTATCAATATTGTCTGAGTAATGTAACCT
This sequence comes from Shewanella sp. SR44-4, assembly GCF_014163715.1. NCBI lineage: Bacteria > Pseudomonadati > Pseudomonadota > Gammaproteobacteria > Alteromonadales > Shewanellaceae > Shewanella > Shewanella sp. SR44-4. The sequence goes on from NZ_JACJDU010000003.1 coordinate 26,236, forward strand.
CGCGCTAAATAAGCCACATTGCTGACTGTCACTGAACCTTGAATGTTGACGTCACGGCGTTAGTTCATTGCATGCAACGAACTGACATTAACTCAGATCCTTAATCGCCCGTCCTATTCCATCAACCGTTAATGGATACATTTTATTGTTCAGCAACTGTTGAATAATGGAAATAGAATGATGTATTGGCCAGCGATTTTCCGGTTGTGGATTAAGCCATGCCACTTTATTGAAATGCCCCAGCAATCGATTCATGTATTCAATGCCGGGCTTTTCATTCCAATGTTCAACACTGCCGCCTTTAGCGATAATCTCGTAAGGCCCCATGGTCGCATCACCGACAAAAATGACTTTATAATCGGCACCAAATGTTCTGATGATCTCTTCTAAATTAATCACTTTATCAAAGCGGCGGTTATTATCTTGCCAGAGATTTTCGTACACACAGTTATGAAAATAAAAGAATTTTAAATGCTTAAACTCACTGTGCGCCGCAGAAAAAAGCTCTTCACATGTATGAATATAATCATCCATTGAGCCGCCAATATCGAAAAACATCAACACTTTAACGGCATTGTGACGTTCCGGTTCCATGTGAACATCTAACATTCCACCGTTCTTGGCGGTTGAACTGATAGTGGTATTAATATCCAGTTTTTCACTGGCCCCAGTGCGGGCAAATTTTCTGAGTTTTTTAAGTGCCAATTTAATATTTCGAGTACCCAGTTCACGGTCTTGGTCGAAGTTTTTAAACTCGCGCTTATCCCACACTTTCACGGCACTGTTATTACGGTTTTTATCTTGGCCGACTCTAATCCCTTCAGGGTTATAGCCATAAGCGCCAAACGGAGATGTGCCGCCTGTGCCAACCCATTTATTGCCGCCTGCATGACGTTTTTTCTGTTCTTCTAGACGTTCTTTTAACGCCTTCATTAATGCTTCAAGCCCGCCTAAAGATTTAAGCTTGTCTTTTTCTTCTTGAGAAAGGTGCTTTTCAAACTCCTTTCTTAGCCAATCTTCGGGCAAAATTTTATCAAATACATCAATACTTTCGATGCCTTTAAAATACTCAGCAAAGGCGTTATCGTACTTGTCGTAGTGGATTTCATCTTTAACCATGACAATTTTGGCAAGGTTATAAAACTCTTCCACATCGGCAAACACCACCCCAGCTTTTAGTAACGCAATCAAATCTAATAGCTCACGTAAGCTACAAGGCACTTTGTGCTTTTTTAGGATCAGAAAAAAATCAATAAACACGATGCACTACCTGTTTCTGCGGCTCATAAAAGCAAGCTTTTCAATCAATGAAACGTCTTGTTCATTTTTAAGCAATGCGCCAAACAAAGGAATGATGTCTGATTGTTTATTTAGCAAAGTGCTTTGAGAAATATCATCCGATATTAATAACTTAAGCCAATCGATCAATTCAGATGTTGAGGGTTTTTTCTTAATACCGTTGACATCTCGTAAATCGAAAAACACCTCTAATGCTTGCTGTAACAAGTCTTGCTTAACATTAGGATGATGCACGTCGATAATTTTTGCCATTTCATCTTTGGTGGGAAATTTAATGTAATGGAAAAAACACCGTCTTAAAAACGCATCTGGTAGCTCTTTTTCGTTGTTAGAGGTAATGATGATAATGGGACGTTGTTTAGCTTTGATAACCTGTTGAGTTTCGTACACATAAAACTCCATTTTATCGAGTTCTTGTAGCAAGTCGTTAGGAAACTCGATGTCCGCTTTATCAATTTCATCAATCAGCAATATCGGTCTTTGTTCTTCTTCAAACGCATGCCATAGCTTACCTTTAACGATGTAGTTACCGATGTCGTGTACACGCGCATCACCTAACTGACTGTCACGTAGACGGGACACAGCATCATATTCGTATAAACCTTGTTGCGCCTTGGTGGTCGACTTAATGTGCCATTGATACAGTTTACAATTAAGAGAACGAGCAAGTTCTTCTGCTAACTGGGTTTTACCCGTGCCCGGTTCGCCCTTAATTAATAACGGTTTCTCTAAAGCAATAGCGGCATTTACCGCTAAAGTAAGCTCGTTTGAGGCAATGTAGTTCTGTGTACTTTTAAACATGGTCAACCTTTTCATTTATGTCATTTTGCCGTAGCAAAGCTTTTTCATGTATTTGTTTGGGCATATATCTGGCTTTAAGCCACGTTAATGGCAACCGGCGTGCCATTAAATGCTGCATTTCCTGTTAGCATATCAACTCTAGCGGCATCCGTTAAATCATTAATGCTCACGCCAGGCTGCGCAGATGCCACTGACATGTTAGTGCCTTGCTGATTATGGCCCCACCCTTGCGGCATACTCACAACACCTTGTTGAATATCGTCAGTAATAACCACTTCGATATTGATTGTTCCAACAGCAGAAGTCACCGTTACCACTTGTCCCTGCTCAATACCTAATTTTTTTGCATCTTCAGAATGCACTTCTAAAGTGCAAGGGTTTTTACCTTTAGTTAAGCGCTGCGAGTTTTGTGTCCAGGTGTTATGACTTTTCACTAAACGACGACCGATTAAATCAAATGGATAAGCCTTGTCGCGTGCAGTTGGTGTCATCATCGCGTCTAAACGAGGTAAGTCATCGACATACACTTGTGGGAATAAATTGACCTTACCGTCTGCGGTTTTAATGCGTTGTTCAATACAGGGCATTAACGGGCCAAGGTCGATACCATGCGGATTGTCTATTAACTTTTGCAAGCTGATGCCTTGTTCACCATACGGACCATTTTTGAGTTCCATGTCCAGTATCATCTCTGGGGTGACTTTTTGCATTGGGTCATCGGCAGGCAGGTTTAGCATTCTGGCTGAAATCTCTTTTAGAATTTGCCAATCGCTGCGTTGTTCTGGCAGTTTTTCAAATAATGGTGCTGAGTATTTCACCGTGTTTCGCACCGAAAATGAATTAAAGAAAATATCAAAGTGGGAGTTCTCGACTCCTGTAGTGCCCGGTAAAATAATGTCTGCGTATTTGGTAGTTTCATTTAAATAGATATCTACCGACACCATGTATTCAAGCCCAGCAAAGGCTTGTGCCAATTTATGACCACTGGGCGCTGACAATACAGGATTGCCCGCGACGGTAATGAGGCTTTTAATCTGCCCTTCACCCTCGGTTTGTATTTCTTCTGCTAAGGTTGCCACCGGGAATTCGCCATTAAAGAATGGCAATTGACGAACACGAGTGTGATGCTGACCAAATGAGCTTTTATGGCCTCGTTTATGATGACGTAATAAATCAAACGCAGGTTGTGGAAACATCGCCCCACCGGCACGGTCAAAGTTGCCAGTAATAATATTGAGTACATTGGTGAGCCATAAACATAAGCCACCGAACGTTTGAGTCGAGGCGCCCATGCGGCTATAACAGACCGCAGATTCGGCCGCCGTCATGTCATCTGCAAGCGTACGAATACTAGCGGCATCAATACCGACAAACTCTGCTAGCGCTTCTGGCGAATAACCTTTGGCAAGCTTAGCTACATCATCCAATCCTTCAACCATGTTCTCTAAATGGCGTAAATTGACCTTATCATTGGCAAATACACAATGAATTAATGCCAGTAACAACAGTGCATCTTTTTCAGGTCGAATAAATAAGTGCTGGTCAGCAATGTTAGCGGTGCGGGTTTTGCGCGGATCGACTACAACAATTTTTCCGCCACGCTTTTGAATCGCTTTCATTCGCCCAATGACGTTTGGCGCGGTCATCATGCTGCCGTTTGATACCACCGGATTAGCGCCAATGATCAACATAAAGTCAGTTCTATCAATATCCGGTACCGGAATTAGCATACCTGCACCAAACATAAAGTTAGACGCTACATGATGGGGTAATTGATCAGCCGAAGCTGAGCTAAAGCGATTGACAGTGCCTAATGACTTCATAAAAGGTTTAAGCACTAACGCATTGCCTAGGCTATGGGCGTTAGGATTACCTAAATAAACTGCTAAAGCATTGTTGCCATGTTGCTGTTGAATACTTTTAAACTTAGCGGTGATTTCACTAAATGCGTCATCCCAACTAATGGCTTGCCAACCTGAATCGGTACGTTTGATTGGGGTTTTTAAGCGATCTTTATCCGTATAAAAATCTTCCAGCGCCAATGCTTTAGGGCAGTTGTAACCTTGGCTAAAGGGATCGAGCTGATCGCCTTTGATCGACAAAATTTGTTTGTCTTGATATTTTATTTCCAAGCCACACATGGCTTCACAAATATTGCAATTTCTATAATGGGTTTTTATGTCGCTCATATATATCGCCTGACTTGGAAAATGAATGTGAATGTAACTGAACTGCCAACGTTAACGCACCTAATAACGCACCTAATAACACACCTAATAACACAATGCTGACGGTGCTATTAGGCTTTATTTGGCGAGGTTATGTGGTGGCTAAGCTCCGTTATGCCCCATTAATAACTAAGGCTTATCGATTGCTGATAGCCATAACACTTACAGTTTGACGATTAACTTGCCTTTGTTTTTACCAGTGAAAAACAAATTCAAGCCAGTCATTGCAGACTCGAGTCCATTTAATACGTGGGCACGATGCTTAATTTGCCCTTTCATCACATAAGGGGTTAATTTTTCGAGCAATGCGGGCACATCACCGAAATGATCTGGCATAGTGAAACCTTGGATAATCAAGCGCTTTTTAATCACTTGGATCCAATTAGGGCCTAAATCAGGTACCGCTTTTGGGTAATCCGCAATCATGCCGCACACCACAATACGCCCATGGGCATTCATTCTGGCAAACACATGATGCTGAATTGGGCCGCCAGTATTTTCAAAATACACATCAACGCCATCTGGGGTTAACTCGGCAAGCTTTGCTGCAATATCATCGGTTTTGTAATTGACTGCGCCATCAAAACCAAGCTCATTTACGATCCAATCTGCTTTTTCGTCACTGCCGACAACGCCAATCACTCTTAGTCCGTCTGCTTTAGCAAGCTGCCCCACAATAGAGCCAACAGAACCTGCCGCGCCAGAAACCACAATAGTTTCACCTTTTTGTGGTTTACCTACGTTGAAAAGTCCCTGTGTTGCTGTTAAGCCCGGTAAGGCGAATACCGATAAAATAGCTTCGTCTGGTAATGGCGCGGTGACTTTATTTAACCCTGCACCATTACTTAAAAAGTATTCTTGCCAGCCCATCATGCCCATTACGCGGTCGCCCACGTTAAAATCTGGGTGATTGCTTTCAACAATCTCACCAATGCCAGAACTGCGCATCACATCACCTAACTCAACTGGTGGAATATAGCTTTCGGTGTCTGCGCTCATCCAACCAAACATGGCAGGATCCAGTGACATATGATTCTGTTTTACCAAAAATTGCCCTTGTGCCACTTTCGGCATGTCTTTTTGGACCACTTCGAATAATTTAGGACCGACTGGGCCACCGGTTGGACGGGCGATTAAGTTAATGGCTTTGTATGTGGTCATGTTCAAATCCTTTTTTAATGAGTTAACGTCAACATAGTAATGACGCGTTTTTAATTGATATCCAAAAATGAAATCTTATTGCCGTTAAGCCAGTAACTGCTCAATACTTTTAATGCTGTGAATATTTTGCTGTTGATAAAAATGTTTAAAATGCTCGGCTAGCTTTTCACTTTCCACAAACACCTGCTGCCAATACTCTAAGCGCTGCGTCGGTTTCATTTCGACAAAATCACTACGGTCGGGGATTTTGCTAAACGGCAGTGATGCGACAAATTCAGCGGATGGACACAGGAGCACAGTTTTGTCGTAGTGTTGTAAACGCACTTTGCGAGACAGGTTTTTATCAAACCAACCCGGCTTTAATGTCGAGCTGAAATGTGGATACAGAGTTAAGCCTTCATTTTGAATATTAAAATCAAAATGATAGTCAATAATTCCACCATCTCGGTACATACCTTGAGGGCAATCAGCAATGTCTTTTATCCCTTGCATCACCATAGGAATCGAGCCAGACGCTAATAGCGCTGCTTTGATATTACGCTGGCTTAATGCCATAGACGTTGTGGCGATATTGTCAGGATCATAAATCGCCAAATCGCTTTGGCGATGTTGAAAGATGTAGCGTTCGTACTGACTGTTAAGCAGTGGCCTGCTGATGGAATTTCTGACAAAACTGTTGAATAAGCCAGCCCCTTGCAGCAGTTTATTTTCTGACGCAACCAGTCCTTTGCATTTAGCCACAATAAAATGGGCTTTAAAGACTTTGTTATTGATAATCTCATCTGCACCGCTGTCACCAAATAACTCATCGAGTAATTCAACTGCTTTAGCTGTAATTTCATCCGGTTGCGGTTTAGTGTCATTAGAATAAACGGTTTCACTGTAATTTTTGGCTAAGCGTTCTATCGCCGCGACAGGGTCATTTTGGGCAAAGCACGCGGCGCGAAATGCACCGGCACTTGAACCAATCAGGTTTAAAGGTTGTTGTCTGCCTTTAAAGAATTCCCCAAAAAGGTATTTGTCTAATCCCAGCAAGGTGAACCATTTAGGTCCACCACTTGCACCAAGGAAAGAACTGAATAAATCTGGAGAAAAACCCTGTTGTTGTATCGATTTTAAAGCCGTTTCACCAGCGTATATTTCTAACATATGACTCTTATTATTGGACTGTCGCAATACATGCCGACAGCAGCTCTTGTTATTTTACGCTTGTGACTGATTACGAAGATCTTTACGCAATACTTTACCGACATTGCTTTTAGGCAATTCATTCATAAACTCAATGATTTTAGGGCGTTTATAGTTAGTGAGCATTTTATTGCAGTGATCAAAAATATCTTGTTCTGTTAATGTTGGGTCCTTACGCACAATGTACACTTTGACGCGCTCGCCAGTAATGTCGCAAGACACGCCCACAGCGGCGGCTTCCAATACCCCTTCGTGCGACACAATTACTTCTTCAATTTCGTTAGGGAACACGTTAAAACCAGACACGTTAATCATGTCTTTTTTGCGATCCACAATTTTAAAGAAACCATTCTCGTCCATGGTGGCAATGTCACCGGTGGCTAGCCAACCATCGATTAACACTTCGTCAGTGGCTTTTTGGCGATTGTAATATCCCTTCATCACTTGTGGGCCTTTAACCCACATCTCACCTGGTTCACCTAATGCCACATCTTCACCATCTGCACCGACTAAACGAATATCGGTTGATGATGCCGGTAAACCAATCGAGCCATTATAGCTTTTTTGGTTATAAGGACTCATTGTCACTAAAGGCGCACATTCCGTTAAACCATAGCCTTCAAGTAAACGGCTTTTAGTGACTCGCTCCCAATGTTCTGCAACTGGTCGCTGAACTGACATTCCGCCACCAAAGCCCATCTTTAATGCACTGAAATCGAGTTGATCAAATCCTGGAGTATTCAATAATCCGTTAAACAAGGTGTTTACACCTGTAATCACAGTAAAGCGATATTTAGCTAGTTCTTTGACAAAGCCGGCCATGTCTCTTGGATTGGTGATTAATAAGTTGGTGCCGCCAAAAGGTAAAAAGGCTAAGCAATTAGAAGTTAACGCGTAGATATGATAAAGCGGTAATGCGGTAATAATCAGCTCTTTACCAATTTCATAGACGTTTTTGGTAACCGCATTTGACTGTTCAAGGTTAGCAACCATATTACGATGAGTTAGCATGGCACCTTTTGATGGACCTGTAGTGCCGCCAGTATATTGCAAAAAGGCTAAGTCAGAACCGATAACGTCAACCGGTATAAAGGTTTTTTTACTGCCTTTTGCCATGGCGTCATTAAATTTAACCGCATTGGGTAAATCGAACGCTGGCACCAATTTCTTCACGTGCTTAATCGCGCCGTTGACTAATGCACCTTTAATAAGACCTAATCGGTCACCCACCCCAGTGGTGATAACATGTTTAACATCGGTTTTATCAATGACAGCCTGTAATACATGAGCAAAGTTTTCTAAAATTAATATGCCTTTCGTGCCTGAGTCTTTTAATTGATGTTCTAACTCACGGGCGGTATAGAGTGGATTGACATTCACCACAGTTAAGCCTGCGATAAGTGCACCAAATAATGCGATCGGATATTGCAGTGTATTGGGGATCATGATGGCAAACTTATCGCCTTTCACTAAACCTAAGTCTTGCTGTAAATAGGTTGCAAAGTCAGTTACTTGCTGGGCAAGCTGCGTATAAGTAATGCTAACATCCATGTTGATAAATGCCGTATTCGTGGCATATAACTTGGTATATTTTAAAAACAAATCTGCCAATGAGTTGTATTTATCTGGATCGATTTCAAACTCAACCCCAGGCGGATAACTCTTTTCTAACCAAATCCTTTCCATAATACTGTCCCCAATTATTACAAAATTATCAGCAGCCTACATTACCGGCTGCTGTGATTATTATTGTTATTTTTAACCTACATCCAGCTTTACAACACTTCAAATAAACCTGCAGCACCTTGACCGCCACCAATACACATGCTGATCACGACGTATTTAACACCACGACGTTTACCTTCAATTAACGCGTGCATCACCATACGAGTACCGCTCATGCCATAAGGATGACCAATAGAAATTGCGCCCCCGTCGACGTTTAAACGATCATATGGAATGCCCAATTTTTCGGCACAGTAAATGACCTGAACCGCAAACGCTTCATTGATTTCCCACAAACCAATGTCATCAATATTCAAACTATGACGTTCAAGCAACTTAGGAATAGCAAAAATTGGACCTATGCCCATTTCATCTGGCTCACAACCTACAACCACCATGCCTCGGTAAACACCTAACGGCTTAAGACCGCGTTGCTCAGCGAGTTCTCGTTCCATTACCACAACAGCGGCAGCACCGTCAGACAGTTGCGATGCGTTACCGCCAGTAATTGAGCCGTTATCTTTTACCGCTTTTAAACCCGCTAAGCCTTCAATATTGGTTGAAGGACGATTACCTTCATCTTGAGTTAAGGTGACTTGTTCTTTAGTGATATCACTGCTGGCTTTATCCATCACCAATTTTGTACACGTAACAGGCACAATTTCGTCATCAAATTTACCTGCAGCTTGTGCATCAGCAGTGCGTTGTTGCGAGATTAATGCATAAGCATCTTGTGCTTCACGCGAGATGCCATAACGATTAGCAACCACTTCGGCGGTATCAAGCATCGGCATATAAATCGCTGGACGATAAGCTTTAACACTTGGGTCGACCGCTCGGTGCATGTTCATTTTATCGTTTTGAACCAAGCTGATTGAGTCACAACCGCCAGCAACTACCACGTTGGCGCCATCACAAACAATATAATTGGCAGCGATAGCAATAGACATTAACCCTGATGAACATTGACGGTCGACAGTCATACCTGGCACAGACACAGGCAGTTTTGCCGCCATTGCCACTTGACGACCAAAGTTCATCCCTTGGTTACCTTGAGTTAGTGCAGCACCAAAAATACAATCTTCAATTTCATTTGGGTCAATACCCGCACGCTCAACGGCTGCATTAACAGCAACTGCAGCTAATGTTGGAGCAGATAAATCATTAAACGCACCGCGGTACGCCTTACCAATGGGGGTTCTCGCTACAGATACAATGACGGCTTCTCTCATAATAATTCCTTGTTTATATGTCTTCTAAGACATGTATTTAATCAGGTTTTGAGGTTGAGCTAAGTATTAGTCATAATCACAAGAACAGTTAACGAAACAGCTCAACCTACATTAGAATCATTTACTGTTGCTGCGATTTCATAAATGCCATCGCCTTGATCACAAACTTCTCGCCTTGTTGAGCACCAGATTTCAACGCTTTTTGATTATCTTGCGCAGTGAGTTTCTCCCAGTTGTCACGCACCGTTTCTGGGGTTTGTGATGCTTTAGGGATAAAACAACCTTCTGTTTCAAAGATACTGGCACTTGAATAACCACCCGCTCCGGCACATAAAATAAAGCGGTTTGGCGCGTGTTCATCACACAAGGTCAACATCCCCGCAGTTACCGCTTCTGGCGCGAAGGCTTTAACGATTTCTTCAGGCATTAAATCTTCAGTCATACGCGTCCCCGCAGTGGGAGCTAGCGCATTGATGTGGATATTATTTTTTGCACCTTCAAGCACTAAGGTATTCATTAACCCAAGCACGGCCATTTTGGCTGCACCATAATTAGACTGACCAAAATTACCGTACATGCCGCTTGACGATGTGGTCATCACAATACGACCATAATTTTGCTGTTTCATTATTTCCCACACTGCTTTGGTGCAGTTAACCGAGCCCATCACGTGGACATCCATGACTAACTTAAAGTCATCTAAGGTCATTTTAGAAAACGACTTATCGCGCAAAATTCCGGCATTATTGATTAAAATATCAACGCGGCCCCACTTGTCCATGGTTTGTTGCACCATGTCTTGCACTTCGTCAAAATTAGCGACGTTTGCACCATGACTAATAGCTTCACCGCCCATTTCTTCGATTAAACGAACCACATCTTGCGATGCTGCAGAAGATGCGCCGCTTCCATCACGTGCGCCACCTAAATCATTTACCACCACTTTAGCACCACGTCTGGCGAGTTCCAACGCATGAGAGCGACCTAAACCATTACCGGCACCTGTGACTATGGCTACTTGTCCTGCAAAACTGATCGTCATAATGTTTCCTTAACGCTTTTTTTGATTTTTTATTGTTGTTTTGTGTTCATGTGAAGGTGACAAATGATAGAAATCTACTTAACCATTTGCACAGAAATCCACTCAGCCACTAATGCCGGAGTATCAACACCTTCAATTTCAATGGTCACTTCGGTTGATAAACGGAACTGCCCTGGTTTCTTTTCTTCAATTGAAAGGGTTTTAGCGTGTGCTCTAATGCGACTGTTAACGGTAACCGGCTGTAAAAATCTCACTTTATCGAAACCGGCATTCAAGCCCATATAAAAACCGTCAATGATGACGCTAAATTCTTCAGCAAAATGTGACAGCATAGAAAGTGACAGGAAGCCATGGGCAATGGTCGAGCCAAAAGGCGTGGCTTTGGCTTTTTCTTCATCTACGTGAATAAACTGATGATCCAGTGTGCAATCCGCAAACTGATTAATCTGATCTTGAGTGATTTGATACCAGCTTGTTGGCTCGGCTTGGAAGCCAATATAGTTTGTGATGTCGTTACGATTGATGACTGTCGGCATTGTTCCCTTTCCTCTTGTACGTTCAGGTACTGTCCATGAATGAAATTTAAGCGATATCTCATGCTAGTTGGGGTGGGCACATTAAACAAATGAATAGTTTTAATACCAAGACATTCGCAATATGAATAGTCTAGAGTGTTGAAAGGAAGTAATACGTCAGGGAGATTATAACAAAAACGCATTACCCAATTAATGGGTAATGCGTTAATAATAAAGGATTTATACTAGTTAGAATTGAGAAATTACCTCGCGAATCAAAATCCAACTAAAGGCAAAGTCTGACTGGTAATACTCATCTAGGGAATCGACCTACCTACAAATAAATCAGCTCAGTCAGTGATAACCTATGATCACTATGACCAACTTGGACATCATTCAATTTAGGTTAAAACCAGTCGGCTTGCATGTCAAAACTGGTACTGTCAGTACTCATCAACAGAGATGACCACACCGCAATTTTGGGTAATTCAAAGCGATAGAAATACTGCGATGCCTGTAACTTACCTTTATAGAAAAACTCATCTGCTTGATGCGGTTGCTGTGCTAAGGCTTTGGTGGCAACCATACTTTGCTTAAGCCATAACCACGCAATAATCACATGGCCAAACAACTCTAAATACTTAACTGAGTTGGCTAAGGCTAAGTCGATGTTCTTCGTCGCCATGCCGTTGAGTACCGCTTCAGTTGTCAGCGTTAATGTCTCTACCGCTTCGCTTAGCTTCTGGGTATATTCGCTCAAGCTGTCGTATTGTTTGGCTTGCTCAATGGTTTGGGCAATTTCATGTAAGGTTGCTTTATAACCCTGCATCTTATTCATCGGCACCTTACGGGTAATCAAATCTAACGATTGTATTCCCGTGGTGCCTTCATGAATGGGATTTAAACGGTTATCACGATAGAACATCTCAACTGGATGCTCATTGATGTAACCATGCCCGCCCATGACTTGAATAGCATAAGAGTTAGCTTTAGGGCCATATTCAGATGGCCAGGTTTTAATGATTGGGGTTAAAAAATCTAATAAGGTATGGGCATGTTCACGTTGTTCAACGGTGTCTGCAGTACGCTCATCATCACTTAATTGAGTCCCATACAACACTAACGCCATTGCCCCTTCGGCATAAGCTTTTTGTGCTAATAACATGCGTTTTACATCAGCATGTTCAATGATGTTGACCATTGGGGATTGCGGGTCTTTACACGAGGGTAGTCGACCCTGCGGACGGTTTTTAGCGTAATCGACTGAATATTGATAACCGGCCACAGCCAATACCGCACCACTAGTACCCACCATAATGCGAGCTTCATTCATCATGTGGAACATGTACTTTAAACCGCAATGTTCTTCACCGACTAAATAACCAATTGAACCATTTTTCTCACCAAAACTCAGTGCAGTAGATGTTTGCGCGCGGCCACCCATTTTATGAAATAGCCCAGCGAGAGCCACTTCATTGTCTTCACCGACGGAACCATCTTCATTAAGCAAAAACTTAGGTACCACAAATAACGAAATACCTTTAACACCTTTTGGTGCGCCTTGAATTCGTGCTAACACCAAATGAACGATATTCTCGCTTAAATCATGGTCTCCGCCTGAAATATAAATTTTATTGCCAGTAATCCGATAAGTACCGTCGTCCGACTTTACCGCTTTGGTAATTAAGTCGCCTAACGCTGAGCCACTGCCCGGTTCAGTCATGGCCATGGTGCCCATAAAACGGCCTTCACGCATGGGTTTAACCCAAGTGTTAATCAGTGCTTGACTGCCATGTGCTTGTAACAAGTTGGCGTTAGCAGTGGTCAACATGTTGTAACCCATACCGACCCCGCCAGCCACACTCAAAAATGAGGCTGCTGCACTGGCGATAATGGGCGGTAATTGCATACCACCCAAATCATAATCAGCTGTTGCAGCACCAATACCAGACTCATTAACTGCATCTATCGCGGTTTTAAGTTCTGGGATGATATGCACTTTTTTACCATCAAATGTTGGTTGATGGGTATCAAGTTTTTGACGGATAGGAAGAAAGTATTTTTCTGCGATCGCTTTAGCCGTGGTGACGACTTCATTGAAGGTCTGGCGATCGTGATCTTGATAACGCGCTCGGCTCGTTAACGCTTCACTGTCAAACAGTTCGTAAAGCATAAATTCAAGATCGCGTTCATTCATTAACGTTGCAGGCATAATAGTCTCTTCTTATCTTGTTACTGAGCAAATGTCATGACATCTGCTCACAATGTATTGTTAAATGGATAGTGACAAATATTTGCTGACTGCCCACTGAGGCTTAAAACGCTGACACGCCGCCATCAACCGCAATGCATTGTCCTGTCATATAGGTGTTGGCGGGTGATAACATCATTAACATCACCGCGACGATTTCTTTTGGCTCACCTAAACGATTCATTGGCGCGCCACGGGCCATTTTCTTTTGCTTTTCTTCGTCAGCAAAGTTGGTCACCATCGGCGTTAGGGTAAAGAATGGGCATATTGCATTAATACGAATATTCTCGCGGCCGTATTCAACTGCACCCGTCTTGGTTAAGCCAATAACAGCATGTTTTGCCATAGAATAAGCACTGCCTCGAGCAGCGCCACCTAAACCGGCCATTGAACTGACATTGAGAATAGCGCCCTCGCCTTGTTTAAGCATTTGTTGTATTTGATGACGCATGCCAAATTGCACACCTTTGACGTTGACAGCAAATTGGCTGTCCATAATGGATTCTTCAATGTGATGCAGCGGCATAAACTCGTGCGCGATACCGGCATTATTGACGCCAATATCCACTCGACCAAAATATTCAATCGCGGTATCGACCATCGCTTTACAAGATTCATTTTTGGACACATCGCATTTCATTGCGACCACTTCAGCACCGGTCGCGGCAATAGAATCTGCCACTTGATGCACGCCAGCTTCGTTAATGTCACTGATGACTAACTTAGCGCCACGTTTGGCTAACTCTTCGGCCAATAATTTACCAAAACCTTGTGCGGCGCCTGTAATAACGGCGACTTTGCCCGTAAAGTCTAATAATGGATCCATGCGAGTAACTCCTGTAATTGATGGTCTTATTGTTATATTGAGTGTCTGTTTATCAATTTTTTATCATTTTGTTTTTAGCTTAAATCTTAAGTATTAAGTATTAAAGATTAAAATGAGTGTTAACGTCGCGTTATCACGGTAGATGTCGTTGATAGAACGCTGTTATTTCTCTTGTGCGACAACCTGCAACGCCATTTGTGCCAGCGGTTCAACGAACGATCCGACTTTATTAGCATGTTCATTTGATGCATTGCCTTCTGCAGCGCGTTTTGCCACTCCTTGGGCAATTGCCGCTAAACGGAAGAAACTAAACGCAAGATAAAACACCCAGTTTTCAATCCGTTCAATGCCCATGCGGTGGCAATATAAATCGACATATTCTTGTTCAGTCGGAATGCCTAAGCTGCCACGGTCGACGTCTTTTAAACCGTCAATACTGCCCATTCCTGCTGGCATACGTAATTGCATGCATTGATAAGCAAGGTCGGCATATGGATGACCTAATGTCGATAATTCCCAGTCGAGCAACGCAATAACCTGTGGCTCATCTTTGGCAAACATCATGTTGTCTAATCTAAAGTCGCCATGGACTAAACACACTCGGCCATCATCTTCGGGTAAATTATCTTCAAGCCACTGGCTTAGCTGGTCCATCGCGGGTATTTTTTTTAGCTCGGTCAACCGATACTGTGATGTCCAGCGAGTTAATTGACGCTCAAAATAATTTCCTGCTTTACCATAATCAGTTAAGCCAACCGCATTCACATCAACACTGTGCAATGCAGCTAATACTCGGTTCATTTCGTTATACATGGCTGAGCGGCGCTCATTGGTGTCAATCTCAGCTAACGATGCGCTCCAATAAACGGTGCCATCGCAATATTCCATTAAGTAAAACATCGAACCGATAACAGAGATGTCTTCACACAGATGGAATACTTTTGCGACCGGAACTTCGCTGTCTTTTAATGCATTAACGACCCGATATTCGCGATCTACAGCATGAGCAGACTTTAATAACTTGCCTGAAGGCTGACGGCGTAATACATACACACCCGATTTTGCGGTGACTTTAAACGTTGGATTAGACTGACCGCCGGCAAACTTTTCTAAGGTAATCGGGCCTTCAAAACCCTCAACTTGATTTTCTAAGTAAGCAGTCAGCTGTTCATTATTAATTGATAATACTTGGGGCATTTAGCAATACTCTTGTTGTTATTCTTAGTCATTAGATTGCAGTCATTGGATCGCAGTCATTAAAATTAGTCAGCTTGAATCAGTGTTTACGATCCAATTTTTATGACTCAATGTTTAGCAATCAATGCTCATAAATGATTGCGATCTGACTGGTGACACGGCATTCAGATTGAAACGCAGTAATGCGTTTCAATCTGTTGCTCAATGTCTGCAACGTATCGAATTATTCTGCAATCTTTTTCACTAAATCACGGCCTAACTGCATCATATGCACTTGGTCTGGACCATCGGCTAAACGCAAAGTACGTTGGCCTGCCCATGCGTGTGCTAAGAAAGTATCTTGACTCACACCCACAGCACCATGGCACTGAATAGCACGGTCAATCACATCAAGTGACATGTTCGGCGCGACAATTTTGATCATTGCAATCAGTTCTTTGGCGGCTTTATTGCCGTCGGTATCCATTTTTTGCGCCGCTTTTAAGGTCATTAAGCGGGCTTGTTCAATCTGGCAGGCAGATTTAGCAATGTCTTCACGAACCGACTGTTGCTTAATCATCGGTTGACCAAACACAATACGTTCTCCAACGCGTTTACACATTAAATCTAATGCGCGCTGAGCGATACCAACTGAACGCATGCAGTGATGAATACGTCCAGGGCCAAGGCGGCCTTGGGCAATTTCAAAACCTTTACCTTCAGCAACAATAATATTTTCAACCGGTACGCGGACATTGGTAAACGTCACTTCGCCGTGACCTTCGGGAGCGTCGTTATAACCAAACACTTTCATTGGCCGCACTAACGTCACGCCAGGCGTGTTCATTGGCACAAGCACTTGTGATTGTTGAATGTAACGATTGCTGTTGGTTGGGTCTGTTTTGCCCATCACAATCATAATTTCGCATTGCTTACGACACGCGCCACTGATGTAAAATTTGCGGCCATTAATGACATACTCGTCACCATCACGTTCAATGCTTAACTCAATATTAGTCGCATCACTTGAGGCCACCTCAGGTTCTGTCATCGCAAATGCTGATCGAATTTTGCCTTCCAGCAATGGCTCTAGCCATTGTTTTTTCTGTGCATCATTACCGTATTTAGCCAATACTTCCATATTGCCGGTATCGGGTGCCGCACAGTTAAACACTTCAGATGCCCACATCACTTTGCCCATAATTTCAGCCAGTGGTGCATATTCTAAATTGGTCAATCCTGCACTGTATTTGCCGTACGCCACAGGCAGAAATAAATTCCACAATCCTTCTGCTTTCGCTTTGGCTTTTAATTCTTCCATTAACGGAGGCGTTGACCAAGGATCAAGCTCTACCTGTCGGTGCATTTCTTCTTCAACCGGAAACACGTTCAAATCCATAAAATCGGTTACACGTTTGATTAATGCTTGAACTTTTTCACTGTATTCAAAATTCATGTTCTACCCTTCTATTGGTCATTACGGTGTAATAGCAGTGCTAGAGTGAGGCTTAATATTTCAATTAAGACTCAAGCAGATCAGCAAACGTTAACTGAGTGACGTTAATGATTTTTTGTTAAACGGTTTAATCTCCGCGATGGCTTTGTGTTTAATTTTATTGACCCACTGCGGATCGACTAACAAGGCTCGGCCAACTGCGACTAAATCAAATTCGTCATTATTTAAACGCACTAATAACTCATCAATGCCAGTTGGATTAGACGTGCCAGATAAATCGGCATTGCCTTCACCAATAAAGTCAGCGTCTAACCCTACATTGCCAACGGTAATGACGGGCTTATTAGTGAGCTTTTTGGTCCAACCTGCTAAGTTAAGATCTGAACCTTCAAACTCGGGTACCCAGAATCGGCGGGTACTGGCATGAAAAATATCGACGCCAGCATCGCTTAGCAAACCTAAAAAGGTGGCTAACTCTGTAGGGGTTTGACACAGTTTTGCACTGTAATCTTGTTGTTTCCACTGTGAAAAGCGGAAGATAATCGTAAACGCCTCACCCACTGCGGCGCGAATGGCTTTAACAATTTCAACGCCAAAGCGAGTTCGATTTTCTAACGAACCACCGTATTGGTCATCACGTTGGTTAGTGCCTTCCCAAAAGAACTGATCCACTAAGTAACCGTGCGCGCCGTGCACTTCGATAGCATCAAAACCAATATTTTTAGCATCTAATGCGGCTTGTGCAAATGAAGCAACCACTTCATCGATATCATCTTGGGTCATCGCAACGCCATTTTTTGCACCGGGTTTATATAAACCTGACGGGCTATAGGCTGGTGCTTCTTTGTCTGGGCCAACACCGGGTTTTCTCACTGAACCTACATGCCAAAGCTGTGGAGCAATTTTGCCACCTGCGGCGTGCACTTCATCAACCACGAGTTTCCAGCCTGCTAATGCTGCTTCGCCATAAATTGCAGGTACATTTTCATAACCGTTGGCCGCTTTATGAGAAATAAACGTCCCTTCGGTGATAATTAATCCCACATCACCTTCAGCACGTCTGCGGTAATATGCTGCAACATCTTCATTAGGAACGTAGTTTGGTGAAAACGCACGTGTCATTGGTGCCATAACGGTTTTGTTTTTGAGTGACAGCGATTTAGTGCTAAATGATTCAAATAACTTATCGATGCTGGTGTTTTTGTCACTGTTCATGTGGATGTCCTAGCGTGTTATAGTTTTTTATTCATCTGTTATTTTTTCTGATACTAATCAGGCTATTACCCAATCAGATAACCGCCGTCGACATTGATGGCGGTACCTGTGGTGTAACTTGATGCGTTAGATGCGAGATACAACACAGTGCCGGCCATTTCGTCTGGTTGAGCAACGCGCTTCATTGGCACGTGGTGCATCATTTGCTTCAAAATGGCTGGGTTATCGACTAATGCAGAAGCAAACTTAGTATCTGTTCCGCCGGGTAATAAAGCATTCACGCGGATATTGAATTGGGCGCATTCTTTTGCGAATGCTTGAGTCATTGAAATAACAGCCGCTTTAGTAATAGAGTAAATACCTTGGAAATCTCCTGGGATAACACCATTAACAGACGCCACGTTAATGATTGAACCACCGCCACTGTCTTTCATTAATTTTGCGCCTTTAGTCGACATAAAGAAGTAACCACGAATGTTAACGTCGACGGTTTTTTGAAAGGCGATTAAGTCTGTATCAATAATGTGACCAAAATATGGGTTAGCCGCAGCGTTATTCACCAGAATATCTAATTTGCCATGTTGCTCTGTAATGGCGGCGAAAATCGACTCTATTTGATCCATGTCGCCAATGTGACACGCGATGGCTTGTGCACTGCCGCCGGCTTTAACAATCTCATCAACCACTATCTGGCAAGCTTCAATTTTTCGACTTGATACAATCACATGAGCACCGTACTGAGCTAATAGTTTGGCAACACTTTCGCCAATACCACGACTTGCACCAGTCACTAAGGCAACCTTCCCTGTTAAATCAAACAAATTGACATTGTTCATGTTTTTTCCTTTATATTTTTGATTAATGGTTCAAAGCGCTAAAGAGCCTCGTGATTACCTAAAGGTTACCCAGTCATCGCCAGCCTGCTCTAAGTGACTGTAGTTATTAAAATAATCAACACTCAACATGTTTTCAGAAAATAACAGTTTAGTGACACCTGTATTTCTAGCCTGCTGATTCAAGGCTAATGTTTGCTGATCGTTCAATTGTAAAATGTGTTGCACGATTGCTGAAATAGTCCCTCCTGAAGTAAACACTAAAATGTCTTTTGATTTTTTTGTGTTATTTCCAGCGGTGGTAATCTCACGCTTTTTTGCTAATTCTTGTTCAATAATATTGTGCAGAGCCCGAATACAACGCGCTTTAAATTGTGGCCAACTCTCTTTGTATTCATGATCTTTATCACCAGCAATCCAACGACTGAGTGCTTGAGAAAATTCTTTTTGTAGCGTTTTATTCGGTTCATTACGTTGACTAATTTCTAGACTCATTTCTGCAAAGTTTTGCCACTGGTCATTGTACTTTTTTAAAATATCTACATGGTCAAACTCATTAAAGCCAGAATGGATAATCATGGGTGTTGATTCACCTTGGTATCCTTTTACAAAGCTGGTTAACGTTTGGCCATGACGCAATAAATCACCACTATAAAACTTGCTGGGGATAGCCCTAGCGCGCCAGTACTGACCTAATATTGTCGCTTGCTGGCTACCTTTATCTGACAGTTGATCGTAATCAGTGCTTCCAAAAGATGCCTGCCCGTGTCGAATCAAATAAATTGCTGCCATATTAGGTCTCTAACTGATTAAAATGATGGTTCAATACAAAAGTAAAAAATTAACTCACTGTTTAACTTATTGTTTAGATTGTCGTTAATCTAGGTTTAACAACCTTGAAAGCAATATTGAATTATTTTCGAATATCTGTAGTAGATGTTAATAATGAATACTTTTAGCGTATATTTAGCCATTTTTTGTACTGCACCGAATCTACTTGACTATGCTAATAGCAACATCTAAATTGAACAAATGAATAGTTCTAATACCCTACTATTTATAATTTAAATAGTAGATGTTAGATCTAAAATAGCAGATATGAGTTGAGGTGCTCTCAACGTACACCGTGAGATCACTGGAGTGAGTATGAAAATTGATTTGAATTTGTTTGTGGTTTTCGATGCGATTTATTGTGAAGGAAACATAACCAAAGCAGCGTCAGTGCTAAATTTATCGCAACCAGCAGTGAGTCATTCATTAGGTAAATTACGCACTCATTTTGATGATGCTTTGTTTATCAGGCAAGGCAATGAAATGCGGCCAACACCGGTGGCAAAGAATGTCATTGATGACGTGCGCGAAGCATTACATCAACTACAGGTGTGTTTAGTACAATCGCGGCAGTTTGAACCCTTAACCTCACGTAAGAGTTTTTCACTGTCATTACATGGCTCGATAGAACCTTACTATTTACCGATATTGCAGCAAAGTTTGTCGTTAGAGTCTCCGGCAATCAATTTACGCAGTAATAAAAGGGTCAGACGAACGGAACTCGAAAACAAGCTTGCCAGCGGTGATATTGATTTGGCAATTGATACCTTAATCCCTGTCAGCAATAACATTATGCACACCCAATTAGAAGTAGACCAACTGGTTGTTGTTGCTCGTAAAAACCACCCAGCTATTACACCAGAACTTGATTTAGATACTTACCTTCGTTTAGATCACGTGCTAGTTTCATCTCGCTCAACGGGCCCTAGCTTGGAAGATTTTGAACTTTCTCGCATTGGTTTGCATCGTAAAATCTCATTACGTTGCCAGCATGCTTTATCAGCGTGCCAAGTCATCTTAAATAACGATATGTTGCTCACATTACCTAAAACCGCCGCAGCCATGTATAGCAAGATGCTTGATATTGCTATTTACCCTATGCCAGTGGAATTACCTGATATTGGCGTGCATTTATATTGGCATGTTAACGTCGACAAAGAACCGGCTAACAAATGGCTTAGAAACAAAATGATTATTGCGGCAACAAATACTCGCATAGAGAAAAATTGACATTCATATAGGTAATGATTGAGCTTAAATGCCAACTATATTTTTTCACGCAATATATAAGGGCATGCCCCTTATATATTGCCGTTTAATTAACACTGCAGGTAATTATCCATCAAACTGTGTTCTTGCAGTAAATTGATATGTTCACCTAATAAACCTAAATACTGTTCAATCAATTTTATACACTAAGAGTTGCTGATCCATTGCCTAATATCGACATCGACAACTAAATTTAACAGCTCATTTTTTGACGGTTCATCGAGTTGATGAGTTAATGATAAATTGACAACATACAAAATTAATCCCAGAGTATTCACGTTTAATCCAGTGGCATTAAAATCCGGTTTATCTTGCATTAAAATCAGTTCACATAGATCAAGTGGGTAACCCCAAAGTGTCAAGATATAAACCGTCAAGACAGTCGCATCTGCAAGCATGGTATGAGTGTCATCTGAATCAAAATCAACATGCTCGTTTGTTTCAGACATTAGCACTAAATGGCCAATACCACTGAGTAAAGCCGCTATAAAAACAACATCTTGCTGCTCAACGCTAAATCCCATCGACTTACTTAACTGACGACATAATCGAGAATAATTAAATGACCATTCATTAATTTTTTTATGTGCTTTTTCTGGCACTCTTAAGGCTAATGCTTGATCAACGACCATACTAACAACGATCGTTTCAGTCATTTTAAGACCTAAACGTTTTATGGCCTCTTCCAAACTCACAGTCTTGCGGCTGTAGCCTAAGAAAGCTGAGTTTGCGATTTGTATCAGCTTGGCAGCGATAACACTTTCCTGGTGAATTATGTCCGCGGCATGAGAGATATCAACTTCTTCATTGGCGAACATAGACTGAATTTGTCTCGCGATATCTGGTAATGCAAAAAAGTACCCGATACGACCCAGTTTATTTCGTAGAGGTTGTTCTATCTCTAGGGTATTTAAGTGTTCTAATGAGCAAAAAACATCATTTATGTCTTGTTGTGTAAAAGGTTTTTTCAACACAAAATGGGCAATTTCTGTTACTTTAGACACAACATCCTCGGCGGTGTCACCGGTTAATAACACCCGTAATGCCGACGGCATTATTTGAGAAACCTGTTTTAGCAGCTCATCACCATTAATATCTGGCATTAAGTAATCACAAATCACGGTATCGACAATGGCCCCATCAGGCAAAGCCTGCTGCCAATGAAGTGGATCACTGCATAAATAAAATTGCCAATGTGGTTTGAGACGACTTGCGACTCTATTTAGCGCTTTAAGCATAAAAATATCGTCATCAATAAACAGTACAGTTAATGTTTTCATAAATCACCCATTAATCTGGCAACTGAAAAATTAGGATCAGAAATTAAAGAAATAAACTGCTCCTCTTTTTGAGGGCGAGCAATAACATAGCCTTGGATAATGTCACAATTCAGCCGTTCAAGAATTGGAATTTGGTCAAAATACTCTACTCCTTCAACCACCACTTTCATACCTAAATCATGGGCCATACGAGTAATGTTAGCGATCATGCTTTGAGTGTTTAAATTACTGGCAATGTCGATGATTAAAGACCGATCTATTTTAAGAACATCGATTGGCAATTTTGATAAATAAGACAAAGATGAATAGCCCGTACCGAAATCATCAATCGCAATACTGATCCCTGCTTTTTTAAGTCTAGCCAGTTTCTCTGCACTTTCTTCAATATTATCAACCAACCATGACTCTGTTAATTCAAATTCGAGAATTGACATGTCGATATCGAAACCTTTCAATAACGCTTCGACTCTTGGTATAAAATCGGGTTCAGATAATTGCTTTCCAGAAATATTAACAGCAACATGATCGAGAACGATTCCGTTTTTAAGCCAATTTGAAATCGCTAAACAGGTTTTTTCAATTACCCAGTAGCCTATTTCAATAATTTGCCCTTCTTGCTCCGCTATTGGAATAAATACGTCTGGAGAGACCATTCCTAACTCTGGACTATTCCAGCGTAACAGTACTTCACAACTAGCAATTTTACGTAATCTTAAATCGTACTTAGGTTGAAAATTTAAAAATAACTCTTGATTTTCAATGGCATGATACAAGGCTTTACTTGTAAATAATTGTTTGCGTTTCTGCTCGATGATTGAGTCGTCAAAACGCATGTAAAAATGAGAGTTTCCATTACTATGCAGTCTGTTACTGACCAATGCATTACTGAATAACTGCTGTGCACTCGCGCCATCACTTGGAGCAATGCAATAGCTAATCGTAAATTCAATGCGTACGGTTTTTTCAGCATATTTTTTGTCAGTAAACGATGAAAAAATATTATCTAGTTGACTGTGTAATTCAATCTCCGATACATAGTTAGCAACAAGAATCACAAAATATTCATTCGGTAATACAGATATTCGGTGATTAAACCTTTCACATTCCATTATTAATGTTGTGTGTATCTCATTAAATAATGCAACAGAATCAATATCGCCTAGCATATCAGCCCAATAGCCATAATTTTTTAGATGTATAGCCACCAAAGCAAATGATTTATCTGTCTCAAGTAATGTTTGCGCAGTGCTTAATAAACTTGTTTGATCGATTAGCGTTTTTGACTCACAAAGGACATTATTATCAACGTCTGACGCCATTGAAATGGAAAAAAATCTAGAATTATCGGTCACATGCTTAAGGCTAAACATAACACTTTCGCCTTGAGTCGTTTGTAATGTCGGGGTTTCAACGTTAGGGCTAAATAAATAGTCAATGCAACGATCAGTACAATACGGAAATAGGTCATTTAATAATGTATTTTCGTTTCTTATTGCAAGTATCTTTTTAGATAAGCCATTGAACCTACCTATTTGACCATGTGGAAAAAGCTCGATTACAGCTTCATCACTGCTGGCGAGTAGATCAGCAATAATACTTCTTTGTTGTTTACTGTGGTATTGACAAAAGGCCTTCTCAACCTCAATAACAAGTGCATTGTCGTCCCATGGTTTTTGTAAAAAACGAAATACAGTACGAGAGTTAAGCAGCGTTAATATAGAATTAAAATCAGACGAACCACTAAGCACCATACACACAGTATTAGGTTGCATAGATTTTATTGCTAGCAGTAAATCAGACCCATTCATCATAGGCATACGATAATCTGAAATAACGACAGGACATGCTTCTTTAGACATGATCTCTAAGGCTTCTTTGCCGTTATCAGCAATAAATACTTGATAACCTACACGCATGAACAATCTTTTTAACGCTCGTAATATGGACTGTTCATCATCAACAATGAGTAGCTTTTGCTTCATAATTTTACCCATTAATTAAAAGACTGTTGACTAAAGATCGCAGCTTGTCGTTATCAAACGGTTTTGATAATACCGCATCAGCACCTAAATCTAAGGCTTTTTGCAATTCATGTTCAGATAATCCAGACAACACAAGGATTTTTAATTCCGCTAATTCTGGCTGTTGACGAATAAATTGCAATACTTCAAAACCATCTAAACTAGGCATTGCAAGGTCAAGTGTAATCAAATCAGGTTTATCACTGAGTAATTTAACACCCGCGTGAAATCCATCTGCGGCAAAAGAGAAATAATAACCGCTTGATGATAAAACTCGGCGTATTGCATTTCTAATTTCAGTTTCATCATCAATAATTAAGATACGTTTTGGTGATGCAGAACCTGAGTCGGAATTAGTCTCTATATCCTCACAGTAACTCATTAATTCTTCAGGCATTGGCATTTTTTGTTGTTGTAAAAACAAAATAAAATCGTCCAGTAGCACTCGGTAATTACCCCTACCCGGCAATTTATGCCCTTTTAACCGACCTTGCGAAATCCAACGACTAACAGTCCTATGATGCACATCACAATACTGCGCAATGACACTGGGTCGTAACGTTTTCATACTTTATCACTCATCATAAAACTTGATTAGTTGTCATTTATAGCATAACTTAATCAATGAGACAAATGAGACATTGAAGACATCGGAAATTTAGGAACATATGAAACAATTAGAAACTGCAGATTTACCTGTAATTTTATGTGTAGACGATGAGACCAGTATTTTAAAGTCTTTACAACGTGTATTTTTTTCATCAAATGTTCAACTATTACAAGCGTCTAGTGGTAAACAAGCACTAGAAATAATGCAACAACACAAAGTGAACCTGATCATTTCTGATATGCGAATGCCAAATATGACAGGTGCAGAGTTTCTTGCACAAGCAGCCGTAATGCAGCCTGACAGTTATCGTATTTTGATGACTGGATACTCGGATATTCAATCTACTGTTACGGCCATTAATATCGGTAAAATTCATCGTTATATTCAAAAGCCTTGGGATAATACTGAACTACTTGCACAAGTTAATGAGGGGCTAGAGACTTATCGCCTAATTAAAAAAAATAAAGAACTGACAAAGAAAATTGCAGTCCAAAATAAACAACTAAAACAATTGAATACCAATCTAGAAGACACGGTACAGCAACGAACCCAACAACTAAAACAAAGTTTACAACAATATAAAACCTTGGCCAATAATCGAGGTAATGAACAGAAAGCCACATTAGAAGTGCTTTATAATTTAATTAGTATCAATCCGGAAATAAACGGTCAGTTTGCACTTAAAATCAGTGAAACCTGCAATAACATCGCTAACCTATTAGGCATCACTCCACCTGGAGTCGAAATTATTACTAAAGCAGGATTATATTCCGAGCTAGGCAAATTAGGGTTACCTTCTTATTGCCTGAATAAGCCATATGATGAACTGACTAGTGCTGACCAAAAACATTTTATGCGTCATCCTCAATTAGCAGAAGAGATTTTAACACCTGCCGTTCATTTATCTGTAATGAGTGAAATTATTGCTAGTCAATATGAACAATATAATGGTACCGGAGAGCCTTTACAGAGAGCGGGCAAAAATATTCACATAGGATCGCGAATTTTATCCGTTGCTAGAGATTTTTGGCATGAATTTCTGCCTAAAAAAAATATTCAAGAGCCGACAAAAGAACAAGTATATAAACTGATAATGCTTCAACAAGGTATTTTATACGACCCAAAAGTGGTTGAAGCATTGGGTAAGTTAATATTTAGTAATGAAAATAATAAAGAAAACATTCATTATTCTGAAGAAGAGTTCTCAAATGGCATACACATAGGAGAAATATCTATTGGTATGCGACTTAGTCAAAATCTCTATAATCGTAAGCATATGCTATTACTACCAAAGGGACATATCTTTTGTGCTAAAACAATCAATAACTTACAGAGTTATGAAAAGAGGCACAAAGAAACGTTACTGATAAAAGCAGAGAAAGTTGAAAAGTGACCTGATCAGGCAGTACAAAAGAATGTATAACTCGATAATCGCATCTACATTGTTACTATTTATCCACATATGTTTTAACGGTGAATTATTATGAAGAACATGTTAATAAAACTGTTTTTCTCAAAGGCATTTTCTACAAGACGCATGTGGTTCTTTATCTACGCCACATCACTTGGCTTGATTGCTAATACCATGGCAATTGACATTCCCATTGTTGTGCCGTTTCTTGTGGGTAATATTGCGTTTTCAATTATACTATTTCGATTAGGTTTCACTTGGTCGTTATTATCGTTAATCATTGTTTGCTTACCACTAGAAAGTCCATTAGTTATTGGTAATTGCGTTTTACAGTTAATGTTTCTTATGTGGCTTAGGCTCAATCTTAAGCAGTCTTTATGGCCCATATTTTGTATATATTCCATATCAATCTTTACCCTTGATTACCTATTGGGTAATGATTCTTTAAAAAGTACAACGATGTTATGGATCATTGCCACCATGTTACATTGCTGTCTTTTTGCCCTGTGTACCAAAACCGCATTGATGCTTAATACCATCACCATCACCCCATTAAATCAAAAACAGCAAAGTTTGCGTCTTCAACTGAGTCACCGAATTGGACTATACAGTGCAGTGCCATGCACAATATTGATTGCATTTATTTTGCAAGCAGCAATCGGACTGCATTTATCATCGCAACTACAATTTTATCAAGATGAGCAAAATGTGTTTGTGTCAAAAATAAAGCAGCACATAGAACGATATATCAGTAATACTGAGCTCGTTGCCAGCTTAGGACATAAAAATATAGATACACATACTCTCCAAACACTTAACGACCAGGAACCTGAATTTATCTCCACACTGGTGACCGATAAAAATGGCATCGTGACGCAATTTTACAAAGCTGGTGTATCGAAACTACCGGTTAACAATGTGTCTGTTACTGACCGCAGTTATTTCAGTCAACCCAAAACAATTAATACCAGCTTTGTGAGTGAGAGTTTTAAAGGTAGAGCCCTCGGAGAAGACCTGCTTTTTGCCGTGAGCGCACCTATTTATCTAAACGGTATTTTTGATGGCGTGGTCGAAGTTTCGGTCGTTCTAGACACTCTCACCAAAACATTAGCGTTTACAGATAACATCAGTCCAAACACGATTATACTTGATCGACAGTCAAAAAAGATATGGGGAAGCAATCACTTAGGGGAATTAGGCGATGTTTGGAATGAACACGCAATATTTGAACCATATCACCCTTCATTACTGCAACAGTTGTTTTTTAACACGGCAAAATCCATTGTTTTCACAACAGATGCTCGTTACATACTAGTAAAAAGCCATTTAGACAAATTAAATTGGTCAACAATACATTATCAAGAAACAACCCCTTTTATTGTTCGCTATTTAATTTATCTTAGTATCGCAATGTTATCTTCATTATTAGTATTGAAATATATCACTGCATTATCAGGTCGTTTAGTGCATAACTATACGGAAACACTCGAAAAAATTACAGAGTTCACACATCAATTAGGCACTGATAAACGAATCAATCAACCGCTGCATTTTAACTATTCGGCGCGAGAATTTGAGATACTGACTCAAAGTATAAACAACCTTAATGAACGTGTTATTAATTCAAGAGAAGCAATGATGAATTCAATGGCTGAAGTCAAAGCGTTGAACAATCAATTAGAAGACAGAGTGAAAGAAAGAACATTACAACTAGAACAAGAGCGCGACAGAGCAAATCAATTAGCAGCTATCAAGACTCGATTTTTAGCGAATATGAGCCATGAGATACGCACACCTATTACTATCATAAAAGGATTCACAGAAGAGTTACTTAACCACACAAATGGTGAAACCCAGCAAGTGTTGAACCGTATTCAGCAAAATA
Source organism: Shewanella sp. SR44-4 (assembly GCF_014163715.1). Lineage (NCBI taxonomy): Bacteria > Pseudomonadati > Pseudomonadota > Gammaproteobacteria > Alteromonadales > Shewanellaceae > Shewanella > Shewanella sp. SR44-4. Next base: position 54,491 of record NZ_JACJDU010000003.1, read on the forward strand.
CCTTACATCTACAAAATGTTATTAACGACATCTTAGATACCGCTAAAATTGATGAAGGTAAAATGACGTTAGATTTACAGCCTATCGGCCTTAGAGACTTTCTAGTGAATTCAATTGATAGTTCATCACAAATTGCTATATCTAAAGGCCTATCAATACAGTGCGCAATAGAGGACATATCTGACTTATATGTCCTGGTTGATCCCTTTAGGCTACAACAAATTTTACTTAATTTACTCAGTAATGCCGTTAAATTTACAGCCAATGGCACGATTATACTAAAAGCACATAAATCACCTGATAATACTTGTACTGTTCAAATCATAGATGAAGGTATTGGAATGAGTGATGAACAACAGCTCACTCTATTTGCAGCATTTAAGCAAGCAGACGTAAGCATAAGCCGGGATTATGGTGGCACTGGCCTAGGATTGTATATCAGTAAACAACTCGCTGATGCCATGGGGTTATTATTAACCGTGAAAAGTAAATTGGGTCAAGGATCCACTTTCACACTAACGTTGCCTACTACCAATACAAGACCCATGAGTAAGCCACTAGAACACGTTAACTCGACAACATTTACTCAACGAGTATTAGGCGGCACACTGCTTATTGTTGATGATGTAGAGGATATACGCCAACTCATTGCTGTTTATGTCAAACCGTTAAAAATGAAAATATTATTTGCTGAAAATGGTAGGCAGGCTGTAGATATCGTCGACAAAGATCAGCCAGATATTATTATCATGGATCAACAAATGCCCATTATGGACGGATACCAGGCTGCCCAAGTGTTAAGAAACAGGCACTTTACCAAACCCATTATTTCATTAAGTGCGGACGTATTTAAAGAAGAACACTCACCGAATACCGTCTCGCCTTTCAATGCAGTATTGAACAAACCCATTGATAAAACGCAATTATTGCAAACCATCACTCGATGTTTTGACAAGCATCAAACCAACGTATCAAAACCAGATAACGACGATGTAAAAACACAAGACGAATTAGACATGTTAAATGAAATTAAAAACTTACGCCTAGAGTATCTAGATAGTTTACGAGCAATGCCCGACCAACTCATCTTACTTGCATCAAGTGCAGATCACGATCAAGTTAAGAATTTATTTCACAAAATTAAAGGAACCAGTGCTTGCTTAGGGTTAGATAATGTCAGCGAATCAGCAAAACAAGCCGAAATAGGCTTAAAGGCTGGAGAAAATCTACATGACGTATGCAAAAAATTCAATTCTAGTTTAAATAAATTAATTACAGATTCAGATGCTTAGATGTGTTTTATCAATTTCACCTGGTGGTAATAAGGGTAAAATGATGGTAAAAGTCGTGCCAACATTCACAGACGAACTAACCGATATCTTACCGTTATGTTTTTGAATGATACTGTAGGACAAGGACAGGCCTAAACCAGTGCCCTGACCTACGGGTTTGGTCGTATAAAAAGGCTCAAATATTTTACGTATCGCGCTGTCACTAATACCACTGCCGGTATCTTTTATCTCAATAGTGACCTCAGTATCATCGCCGCGCACTGAGATATAAATGTGGCCTTTATTTTCGATCGCTTGTGCCGCATTGACCAATATATTAAGAAATACCTGATTCAGTTGCATTGGCTGGCATAACAATAGAGGTACAGACTCTTGATAATCGCGATGAATTTCGATTTTGTGTTTAAATTGGCTATTGGCAATTTTTAAGGTGCTTTCGATGCCATCAATGACATTACAGTTTTCCCATTCACTGCTATCAACATGAGAAAATGCTTTCAAGCTTCTGACTATATCGGTTACCCGTTCAATACCTTCGATAGATTCACTGACTAAATCTGGCATATCGTCGCGTAAAAAAGGATATTGCATGCGTTGTTGCATGTCTTGTTGAAGATTAATAAAAGTTTGATTTTTGGTTTTATCAATCACTTTTTCATAAAAACTAACCAGTTTTAGTAGCTTACTCGAGTAATCTTGTAAAATTTGTAAATTTGAAAAGATGAAGCCAATCGGATTATTAATTTCATGCGCAACACCAGCGGCTAATTGTCCTATTGCAGCCATTTTCTCAGATTGCAATAATTGATTCTGTGCAGCTTCAAGTTTATTGTTTAACTCTAGCAAAACAGAATGTTCTTGCGCCAGTTGTTGAGTTAATCCTTTTTGGCCTTGATAATAACTGGCAAGTTCAGTCACATCTTGCACAATCATACACACTGTTTTAACCGTATTATTAGACACATCCAATGGTAGAAACTCAATATTTTGATACATCAAGGTTTCTTCACCCGTAATTGGACGGCTACTGCCAAACACAAAAACGTGCGGCTTATGTTCCCAATAAGAAAAACTGGCATTATTTAATATAAAGACACTGTTGATTTTTTTCTTTAAATACGTAGCTTGGTCTGGAAACATCTCTAATAAATTGAGCCCTCTAACATCATCGCTGCTAATCTTGAGGCGATCGGCAAAAAAGTCATTCCAATACTCAATCTCAAACTGATCATTCAGCACACAAACACCTAATGGAAGTTTTGCGGTTAGATTCTGTAACATGGACTCTGTTGCCATCATGACTCCAATAACTCATTTAATTTGGTTAAAACAATCGAAATTGAGTCAGCTTCTAAACAAATCATGATTTTAGAATCAAATCGACTAGATTCTATTTTAAATTCAACTTCCATTAATAATGTGTTGCCCCAGCGATAATGACCCGCAGAAAGAAGTGTTGGGTCAAATACTGTTGGCATACTTAATTTTGTATTCAGTGTTAATTGTTGTGCAAAACCATTTAAGCAGGCCCCTGCAAGAATATTAGATAATTCCAGTAATAACTCTTCTTGGGTAATGTTAGACAATGGCAATTCGTAATCCATCAATTCAGCAATGGCTTCACAGCCCTGTTTGGATTGCAGGGAAAGTACTTCCCCTTTCACTGTACCCAGAAAAGACTGCCTGGTATGCCACATGGTGTCTAAGTTGATCATCTCAACAAACTCTGTAGGGGTAACTGACGATATTTGAGGGATAGAAAGTGTAATCTTAGCGCCAATCAGTCTCGCAAGAGAATTGGCTGCTTGCCCCATAGAAATGTTCATTAGCTCCTGCAAAGCATCACGCTGTTCTTCACTTAAATAGTCATTCATATTAACCCCACGTCAGATAAAGCCTGCGATAATTGCTCTGCTTGTAGCGGTTTATGTAAAAAGCGAAATGCCCCAAGTCGATCGACTAATTTTTTAGCTTCGGGTTGAATATCCGCGCTAATCACAATAACAACTGTTTTAGCATGATGTTCCTGTAAATAGCTTAGGACACCAAATCCGTCCAGTTCGGGCATAGTTAAATCCAAAAAAAGCACTTCTGCTTTGCCTGCTTCAACCGCTTCAATTGCCTCTTTGCCATTTTTGGCTTCGGTGATTTCAACATCCCAATCAACAGGGAGTGCACGCCTAACTACTTTTCTTGACATCATCGAATCATCTGCAATGGTTACAGGTATAGGCATTATAATCTCCAGGTTGTCTCATTTGTCCTTTAGATTATGATGTAGTCTTACAGAAAGTCAAAATTTAATAGAGTATTTTTTATAAACAGTGGTGTTAATTCATTTTAGTTGACATAATCAGCAGAAGACAAATAAGACACAACTTTCCATTAACAAATTAAGCATCTATTACTATTGAGGTTTTTATGAAAGGTATCATTTTTAACGTACTTGAAGACATGATAGTTGAACAATGTGGTATGGGTGTATGGAATGACTTAATGGAAAAACATGCGCCTGCGGACAGAGTATATGTTTCGGCTATCAACTATCCAGAAAATGAGTTATTTGCCATCGCCACAGAAGTCTCCGAGATTTTAGGTATTCCTTTACAAGATGTCATAAAAGCCTTTGGCCAATTTTTATTTTCAGGCTTGGCTGCAAACCATACTGCCGTTGTTGAACGTTTCACAGACTTTACGTCACTCGTTATGGGCATTCATAATATCATCCACGTAGAAGTGAATAAGCTTTACGATGAGCCCTCATTACCTACCATCATGTCGACAATGATCGATGATCATAATATTGAACTCAAATACTATTCTCCGCGTAAATTATGTTTTTGTGCTGAAGGGCTTATCTTTGGTGCAGCTGATTATTATCATCAAAATATTAGCATCAAACATGACACCTGCATGCATCAAGGTGCTGAACAGTGCATCTTAAATATAGAGTTAAAAAATGATTGATAAATCTAACCCATATTACATTGCCTACCATCGAGAAAAGAAAGCCCGAGTTGAAGTTGAGCAATTGTTAGAAGATTACACTAGACAAGTGTATGAAAAAAATATGTTGTTAGAACAGCAGATTAAACAAATTAAAAATCAGCAGCAGTCACTTATACAACAAGAGAAATTAGCCTTATTGGGGACTCTCGCTGCTGGTGTAGCTCATGAAATCAATAACCCATTAGCGTTTGTGATCAGTAATGTCACCACATTAAACAGTTATGTGAACGACTTAATTGAGGTAATCCCTAAAGAACAGTTAAGTCAAAGCGACCAAAATACTATCAATTTTATTACAGAAGACTTACCAGAGCTTATCACCGATAACGATCAAGGTTTTTTTCGCATTAAAGATATTGTTAAAAACCTGCTGTTCTTTGCCAGAACAGACTCCGAAGAATTAACAGAAATTGATTTGTCTGGTGCCATTGATATGGCAGTCAAGTTATTAGGCCCAAAACTAAAAAATATTCAAGTTAAACAAGAACTTTGCAAGGTACCTAAAATTCGATTTAATTCAGGAGAGCTTAACCAAGTGCTGGTCAATATCTTGGTTAATGCCATTCAAGCCTGTGAACAGCCAGCAAATAATAGCGCGATCATCACCATCAAACTGGCGCAGCATGACGGTATGATTCAACTCAATATTATCGATAATGGTTGTGGTATGTCTCCTGAAGTGCAACAAAGAATGTTTGATGCTTTTTATACTAACAAGCCTGTAGGCACTGGCACAGGTATAGGAATGTCGATTGTGTTGCAGATATTAAAACAACACAATGCGACGATTGATGTACAGTCTGAATTAGACAAAGGTACCATCATAAAAATTGGCTTTAATTTATCTGCACCTATATAGAAAATAAATTATAAATAAGTACTTAGCCAATATTTTTATTAAAAAAATCAACAGTCCGCTGCCATGCTAATTCCGCATTAATTTCATCATATCTGCTGGTAGAATCGTTATGAAATCCGTGATGGGCTTTTTTATACATGTGCATGGTATAGGGTACCTTAAATGCTTTTAAATCTTGCTCGTACTCGGGCCAAGTATTGTTAACCCTTTCATCTAACTCGCCTAATTGAATTAATAATGGCGCTTTAATATTTTGTCTTAATTCTTTTGCTGCTGGAGTGCCATAAAATGGAACACCGGCTTGAATCAAATTTGAATCAACTGCCGCGAGATAATTAACAATATAGCCGCCAAAACAAAATCCCACCGCACCTAAGTTACCATTACTGCGTTGATGCGTTTTCAAAAACTGGGCGGCCGCAACAAAGTCTTGTTCAATTTTGCTGCGGTCTAATGATTGCTGCATTGCCCGGCCTTCATCATCATTACCAGGATAACCGCCTAGTGAAAAAAGTGCATCAGGAGCAAAAGCAATAAACCCCGCTTTCGCTAAACGGCGAGCAACATCTTCAATATATGGATTTAAACCACGATTTTCATGAACGACTAATACAACGGGCAATAACCCTGTTTTACTTGTGGGCTCGACTAAATAGCCCTGGCCTTTGCCATAACCTAAAGGCGAATCAAATTGAGTGTAAGTGGCTTTAATGTCGGCATCATTAAATGAAACTTGCTCAGCTAGCGCATAATTAGGCAATAATGCCGAAGTCAGCACACTCATTGAATAACCTAATGCCACTAACGAGCCTAATTTAGTCATAAATGTCCGACGGTCCATGCCACCATGAGCATAGGAGTCATACCAATCAAAGGCTTGTTGCGGAATATTATCGACGGATTTGTGCTGCATAAGTTCCCTCTTCTGATCAAATGTAATTACGCTAATTGATGGTTATTAATATTAGTTGATAACAGTTAATGTTACCTGAAGATAATGTATTCACCATCGTCAGCCGATTTTATACGCTTAATTAGCCGCTTAAGTTCAACTGATTTGGTGCGCCTAATTATCACAATTTAAGACTCTATCAATTGTGATGAGTCATGGTTGAGCTGGTTGATATCGCTTAAGCGTATGTGATGGATTTTCTCCAAAGAGTTGTGTGTAATCTTTGGTAAATTGGCCAGCATGCCAAAAGCCCCAATTGGCCGCAATCACCGAAATAGGCGTATCTTGGTCGGGTTGTTTCAGTTGACGCCTGACATTATTTAAGCGTGTAAGACGCAAAAAGCGCAATGGATTAATGCCTAAAATACTCTCAAAACTATACTGCAAGGTTCTTCTGCTCACAAAAGTAAGCTCACAAAGCTGGGTTATGGTCACCGCTTGTTGAGGATAATCATGCAAGAATTCTTTTACTTTCTCTACCACGGCTAAACGATGTTGATAGCTAGGCGCCACCACTTGTTTTGATGATTCCTGGGTTAATAAATTCAGCGCTAAAGTGCTTAACATATCTTGCTGTAACGCAGTATGTAAGCCTAATTCACCTTGGTTAATCAGTGATTCAATCATAAAACGGGTTTGGTTAAGTTGCATTGGATTAGTACTTAATCGCTCCGCTCCTTGCGACGTTAAACTCTTAAGTGACAAACCTTGGATCTCAGCCATAGTGAATAAGATCTGTTTATTAATAACCAAACCATAAATAGTAAACTGTTCTGGGGTCATTAACTCAAAATCACAATCACTGCTACGACACATAAACTGATGAGTATCAACTGGTAAACCATTGATTTTACTTTGGTCTGAAAAACGTGGAATGCCTAACCAGATTGATTCAGGCGCAATATTGCATTGCTGTCTTAGTGCACGCTGAGTAAATTCTTTAAATAAATGCGCCTCAGGATAGTCAAGCCCTTCTATACAACCATAAAAACTGCCGTTACTGACTTGGTCATAAACTTGCTGCCATTGAGTTAAATTATGCGCCTGCTCATCAATATCGTTGGTTGTGACCACGCTCTTTTGTGGTGCGCACTGATTAATATGGTGCTCCATCTGTCACGTCCTCTTGATATAACACTGTTAACCCAAACTCTAACCCTGAAGACAAAGCACTTTATCTAGCTGAAATTAATCACAAAAAATGACTTTGCCAAAACTTGATAGCCACTTGGTACGATTTAAGCTCGTGTAAACTTATAAATTAATTGATTAACGATTACAGGAGCAAAACCTGTACCAAAGTTCAATCGTTAACCTCGAGGTCATTAATGAGTCAATCGTATCGCTACACCTTAGGTAGCCAAACATATCAATTTCGACATCTTGCAGACCTAATGGCTAAAGCAACGCCACAGCGATCCGGTGATCGCTTAGCCGGAGTGATGGCTCAATCAGCGAAAGAACGAGCTGTTGCGCAAATGACACTTGCAGATGTGCCATTAAAAACCTTCCTTAACGAAGCGCTTATTCCATATGAAACAGACGAAGTTACACGATTAATTTTAGACGAACATGACACTCGTGCATTTGCTTATATTAGTCATTTAACGGTTGGCGATTTTCGTAACTGGCTACTTAGCGACTACGTAACACCACAGGTTTTAGCCGCAGTAAAAATGGGCATCACACCTGAAATGGCAGCGGCTGTGAGCAAAATTATGCGCAATCAAGATCTTATTCTTGTGGCTAAAAAATGTCATGTCACTAGCGCATTTAGAAATACCATTGGCTTGCCCGGTCATTTATCGACCCGCTTGCAACCTAACCACCCTACCGATGATGTCAATGGGATTGCAGCTTCAATACTTGACGGTTTGTTGTATGGCAATGGCGATGCTGTGATTGGCATTAATCCAGCAACAGACAACGTAGCGCAAGCCATAAAACTAATGAAATTGATGGATGACGTGATCCAAAAATATGATATTCCAACACAGAGCTGCGTCTTAACCCACGTCACTAACACCATTGAATGTATAGAAGCCGGCGCACCGGTTGATTTGGTGTTTCAATCAATTGGTGGCACCGAAGCCACAAACAGCAGTTTTGGGTTTAATTTAAATACCTTAGCAGAAGCACAAGATGCAGCATTAAGTCTAAAGCGTGGCACCGTTGGCAATAACGTAATGTATTTTGAAACCGGCCAAGGCAGCTCGTTGTCTGCTAATGCTCACCATGGGTTAGACCAACAAACCTGCGAAGCTAGAGCCTATGCTGTCGCGCGCAAGTTTAATCCGCTACTGGTGAATACAGTGGTTGGCTTTATTGGTCCTGAATATTTATTTGATGGTAAAGAAATTACTCGGGCCGGATTAGAAGATCATTTTTGCGCAAAACTACTTGGTGTACCTATGGGGTGTGATGTGTGTTACACCAACCATGCCGAAGCCGATCAAAACGATATGGATAATCTTCTCACCTTATTGGGGGTTGCCGGTTGCTCGTTTGTGATGGGGATACCAGGTTCAGACGACATCATGCTTAATTATCAAACCACTTCTTTTCATGATGCTTTATATGTTCGTCGTGTATTGGGCTCTCGCCCAGCGCCAGAATTTGAACACTGGTTAAGCAAAATGAACATTATGAAAAATTCGGCAGATTTTGTGTTGTCCAACACGGTACCCAATGCATTTGCTAAACCACTGTATGCACTACAAGGAGACTATTAATGGACTCCAATTGTGTAGATAAACAGAACAACCTTGTCGATTCAATTCAATCACATCATCAACATGGCAATGTAGTCTCCAATCCATGGCGCGACCTTCGCCGTTTTACTGATGCACGAATTGGCCTTGGTAGAGCCGGAATTAGCTTGCCCACATCAGAGTTATTAGCGTTCCAATTATCACACGCGCAAGCTCGCGACGCGGTGAATTTACCGCTAAATATCGATGCTCTGGCAATTGATCTAAGCAATATCTTATTACTGGATAATGTGACTTATCCTATAAGAGTTAACAGTCAGGTTGATGATCGTATCACCTATTTACAAAGACCTGACCTTGGCAGAAAACTTGCTGAAAGCGGCCGCAAAACCTTACTACATCACATGAACAGTCAAGGTCAAGCTGCCGACACTCAATACGACCTTGCCATAGTAGTGGTCGATGGTTTGTCATCATTAGCGGTACAAAACAACGCCAAGCCATTTATCAACGAGTTATTAAGTCAACTGCATCAGCAACACTCTGGATGGAATATCGCCCCCATCACCATAGTAGAACAAGGTCGAGTTGCCATAGGTGATGATATTGGCCAGCTGTTAAATGCCCAAGTGGTGATGGTGCTTATCGGCGAACGCCCGGGACTCAGTTCACCAGACAGTCTTGGCTTATATCTCACTTGGGCGCCTAAAACGGGGCTTAATGATGCCTGCAGAAATTGTATTTCAAACATTCGCCCTGCTGGCTTGCCTTATACCGAAGCAGCCAAACGGGCTGTTTACCTATTAACACAAGCTAAAAAACTCAAACTAACAGGAGTGAATTTAAAAGATCGCACTCAAGACGATGTGATTGAACACCAACAACAAACTCAAAACTTTTTAATTGCTGAATAACCCTAAATACATTCTACATAAAAATGTAAATACCACTGGAGAAACAATCATGTCTGAAAACAACAAAGAGTATCTTGCCAAAAGGCAACTTAAAAGCGGTACCGCTGGATGGGTTTTATTGGCAGGATTAGGCGTGTCTTACGTTATTTCTGGTGATTTCGCAGGTTGGAACTTCGGCATAGCCGAAGCTGGCTGGGGAGGATTTGCCATTGCAGCTGTACTGATGGCAATCATGTATTTAGCGTTAGTCTTGTCCTTAGCGGAAATGTCAGCAGCAATACCCGCTGCAGGTGGCGGCTATAGCTTTGCTCGCCAAGCAATGGGACCGGCTGGAGGATATTTAACCGGACTGGCGGTGTTAATCGAGTATGCTCTAGCCCCTGCTGCTATTGTTATTTTTATTGGCTCTGCGGTACAGGAGTTACTGGGATTTAACGGCCCTTGGGTGTATGCACTGTTTTATATCGTCTTTGTCGGTATTCATCTCGCGGGTGTTGGAGAAGCACTAAAAGTCATGATGGTGATCAGTGGTTTAGCTGTTGTAGCCATTATTGCCACTGCAGTGGTGTTGATTGGCAACTTTGATGCTACCCGACTTTATGATGTTGCTGTTACTGATGCAGCAGGTGCTAGTGAGTTTTTACCATTAGGATGGTACGGTGTTTGGGCTGCTCTGCCCTTTGCCATGTGGTTATTTTTAGCTGTAGAAGGTGTTCCATTAGCAGCAGAAGAAGCCAAAGATCCGGCCAAAGATGTGCCTAAAGGTATTATTGGTGCAATGATATTTTTATTGTTTACTGCGCTGCTGGTTGTAGTATTAGTCCCTGGCGCTGGCGGTGCCGCGGCAATGGGCGCAAGTGCTGTACCACTCGTTGATGCATTAAATGTGACCGGTAATCATACTTTAGCGACTATGGTAAATATTTTAGGTTTAGCAGGTCTAGTGGCCTCATTTTTCTCAATTATTTATGGTTATAGCCGCTTGGTATTTGCCTTGTCACGTGCAGGCTATATTCCGCGTTCACTGTCAATTACAACCTCACGCAAAGTCCCTGCCCGCGCATTAATAGTCCCGGCAATATTCGGTTTTATTGCATCACTCAGCGGCGAAGGTGATTTATTGCTTGCTATGGCCGTTGTGGGCGCAACAGTATCTTATGCATTAATGGCATTAAGCCATATATTATTACGCATAAAGCAGCCTGAATTAGTCCGTCCATACAAAACACCGGGTGGTGTCGTAACATCAGGTATTGCATTAGTCCTGTCTTTAATAGCATTAACCGGAGTGTATGCGTTTGACCCACGGGCATTCTTATTCACAATAGGTTTATTTGTCATTGGCGCTGCATACTACTTTGGCTACAGCTCAACTAGGTTGGTAGCAAAAAATGCTGATGAAGAGTTTGCGATGTTGGCTGCGGCTGAATCAGAACTAGTCATGGAAAACTAATCAAACAATGCTTAATGCGATCTGGTTGTGATAACAGATCGCATAATATCAAAAACGTATACTTCATCTAACCAATATAATTAATTGATTGAATGATCAACTCTAACGATCTCGAGTTAAATTTTGCACTACCCATGCAGTCAGTTCAGACACTTTATTGCATGGTGCATTTACAAGCATTTTGTAAGATTAGCACTATGGTTAACTGAACGGCCACAACGCTGGAATCAAACTAAGAAGAGTATCGCCAGCAAGAAATCTCACTGCACAGCTGAGGCGTACGTCCTTCCCAAGCTATCGCCTACTGTAGATAAACAACATAAACCGGTTCCATAAAGTAGCAAAAATACTAACAACTACTCGCCTCCAGCAGCATAAAGTAGCCATGATCAGTAATCAGTAATCAGTAAGCAGTAATCAGTAAGCAATAATCACTGTCCACTGGTCATTAGTCATTAGCCATTAATCATTAATGCCACTATTGTCATCAACCCATTTCCTTGCCTGCTCAGAAACCGATTATTGCTATCTTTCGTCCAAACGCTTAGCGCAGACGATGGGTCAGTGCTTCAATATGTTCTGGACCAATCCCACAACAACCGCCAATGAGTGATGCCCCCACGGCACGCCAGCGTTCTGCCCATGTTAGATAATCAAGTGGCCCAAGATCGTTACGGATCTCATCTAAACCATCATTGGCCGTAGCATCTTTTGCTTGCGGAGGAAAAGCATTCGCATAAGCCCCCAATCGGATGTCATTTCGGCCAAGCTTATCCAGACAGTCTGATGCTACCTTTAGTGCAGCCTCAATGACTTCAGGCTGACAACAATTAAACAAAATGGCATCTACACCTACTTCTATCAGTCTCTCTATGGCATACACGACGGATTCACCAGATCGTAATCTAGGTTCATTTGTGACTATTTCATCCTCAAGCGTAAAAGCGACCCAAAACGGTTTACCGTCATTTGGCAGTAACCTTTTAATCGCAAGCGGTTCGGCGATAAGACTCACTGTTTCGACCAGCCACAGATCCACATTGGGTGACATTGCTCGTATCAGCGGAGTAGCGAGCTCACTGACTTTATCAGCATCGAACAAATCTGCCCGATATGAGCCAAACAATGGCGGCAATGAGCCCGCAACTAACACAGAACTCCCCAGCTCGTCGGCCACATCGCGTGCCAACTTACTCGCAAGCGCGGCCAATGTTTCCCCTTCTGCTGCAAAACGCTCGGCTCCAATATGAAACGGCACCAAGGCATAACTATTGGTTGTAATAACTCGAGCGCCACTATCGACATAAGCACGGTGCACTTGAGCCACTGTTTGTGGTGCTTCTATTAAAGCCAGAGCGGACCATTCAGGTTGACGAAATGGAGCACCTCGGCTTGCCAATTCGCGTCCCATACCACCATCAAGCACCCACAATTCCTGCTTATCCATTATTAATGACTCCATAATATTAAGATGTCTCTACAAATCTTTATCCCGAGTGATGCTGAAATAGATCTCAATGACACAGTCGAGTACACGAATAAATCGACCAAAAAAAATAAGACGTCTAGATGGCTAAAGTGTAAAGGTATAAATGGGATACTGCAATCAACCATACCGAAAATATTAAATAACTTTGTTATTGATATCCACTCATTCTAAAAACCTAAACGAGGTATTAAATCGATATTAAATACGGCTTAGCTTAACCAACACCATTAAATCGTGTCCAATATTGATTAACCTGAGCTCAGGATAACAAATCAATGACCGCAGCAGCTTAGATGAATGATGCTTGAATAGAATTGGATAATTTAAATAGGTATAAAAACTATCAAATAAAGTGTGAAGTACAACCAGATAGCATTACTCACATAGGTTGTTGGAACTGTCATGATGAAATTGTTAGCAGTAAGATGAGTCTTTATTTGGACATTTTTGTCGTTGTTTAAATTAGTAAAGCTCAATAGTCTAATGTCGATTAGCACGACTGAGCGAGATACATATTAATGCTGACTAGTAGCGCTCTATTCGATTGTTAAAGCGTATTTATGATAAACATCATCAACGTTCATCGGTTTTGAAAAATAATACCCTTGCGCCACATCGCATTGATGTTCAATCAAAAAATCTAATTGTTCTTGTAATTCTACCCCCTCAGCCGTGACGCATTTACCTAATGAGTGAGCCATGCTTATCACCGCTTTTACCACGGCTTGATCTTCGGCTGAATGAATCAGATTGGAGATAAATGACTGATCAATTTTTAACATGTTGGCAGGTAGTGATTTAAGATAAGCAAGTGACGAATAGCCGGTACCAAAGTCGTCGATAGCGACATGAATATCAGCTTCGATCAGTTTATGTAAAATCTCGATTGATTGCTCAGGAATGGCCATCAATGCGGTTTCAGTGATTTCAAACTTAAGCCACTTAGGTTCGGCGCCAGTATCTGTAATAACAGCCAGTAAATCGTCAGCTAAATTTATATTTATCAGTTCCAGTGCTGACAAGTTAACTGAGACCCTCTTAAAGTCAAAACCTTGCTCATGCCATTTCACTAATTGTTGGCATACCGTTTTGAGCATCCAACGACTTAATTCAAAGATTAAACCAGTATTTTCGGCAATAGGGATAAATTCCGCCGGAGAGATAAGCCCAAAGTCTGGATGGTCCCAACGCATCAACGCTTCAAATCCACCTAAGCCTTGGCTTGGTAAAAGGATTAAAGGCTGATATACCGCAAACAATTGATAATGTTCAATAACAGGTTCAGCTAACGCTTTACGTAACCCCTGCTCGATAATAAGACGGCGTTTATTATGTATCGCTTGTTGTTTGTTACAAAATGCCACCCCAAACGGTCTTTTTTTCGCTTCATACAAGGCTGAATCAGCTTGGCTTAATATCGCTTCAGCATCTTGGCCATCTTCAGGAAAAAGACTAATACCCACACGGCAACCTAAAATAATGGTTTGTTCTAAAAACTCAAAATGTTGTTGAAACACTTCAACTAATTCAGTCGCAATGGCATTCGCTTCATCGGCGGCTTTATTGGGTAATGCAATACAAAATTTATCACCGCCAAAACGTGACACTGTGAAGGTTCCATTTAGCGTAGTACTAATGCGTGTGGCCGCCTGCTGTAGAATATAGTCGCCAGCACTATGTCCAAAGTTATCATTAATAATTTTAAAACGTGTAAGATCTAAAAATAGTAATGCCAGCGGCTGTTGATTTTGCAGACATATTTTAATATTTTCGTCGAGTAAAATCTTAAAAAAATAACGGTTAATTAAGCCCGTTAAGTCATCATAGTGCGACAGCTGATACAACATATCTTGTTGCTGTTTACGCGATGTCACATCGTGGGCAATACCTTCGCAACCAATACATTCACCTTCATCATCATACATAGGTCGTTCAAGCACCTCAAAGGTATGAATAACGCCATTCGTATCAAATATTTCTATCTCAAATGGCGCTAATTTCTCTCCGTTAATAATGCGTTGGATATATCCTGAGATCAGTTGGTTTTTCGGATTGTCAGTTAACAATTTATAATAATATTCACCAAATCCAGTAATAGTGAGCCCTAAAATATGAGTCACTGAAGGACTGACATATTGCACAAAACCATCGGTATCGTGCTGATAAAAAATGTATTCATCTTCTAACGACTCAACCAAACCACGGTATCTATTTTCGCTAATGGTAAGCTGAAGCGTCCGTTCCAAGACGTTTTTTTCAAGATTATTTTTTAATTCGTTTAATGCCATATTGGCATTTGCAGTATTAATATTAGCAATGGTTAAGGCTTGATTATTCCGTCTAGCTTGCAAAATCCACACACTAAGCAACAAAATTAATACACCTGCCACCGCCGCAAACTCAATCAAATCTTGGTTATCTTTCGGCAGCGTAATATTTGCCCCCCAAGCTTCATTAATGGCAATTTTTTCAGTAGAGCTCAACGAGCTCAACCCTTTCTGCATAATACTGGCTAAAATGGGAAAGTCTTGTCTGACTGCAATGGATTCATTAGCATTGTTTTTTTCGTAAAAGGCGAAGAATTTCAAATCAGAAAATGAGTACTTTAACTGGTAATAATTTGCTGCAGCTAAAAAGGTGATTGCAGCATCGGCTTGATTAGCCTGCACAGCTTCCATTGCTTCACGCATGTTATCAACCACAAATGGCGTTACGCTGGGGAACTCTTTAATAAGTTTATCGGAATATTGATAATCCTTCACTATCGCAATGGTTTTATTAGCAATATGACTGCGGTTATTAATTTGATGGTTATTATTTTTACCAATAATCACCAGCGATTTATAAACAATTGGACTAGTGAACAAAAATTGGTTTTCGCGCTCAGGTGTATTGACCATGGTTAACACCATATCAATCTCTTTTTGCTGCAGATTTTTGACGATATCTGGCCAGCGATGTTCATCATTTATGACAAACTCTATGCCTAACTTTTGCCCAATCAACAACAAAGTATCAACTGCCATTCCAACAATTTGATCGTTTTCATTGATATAAGTATAAGGAGGGAAATAACCATCCACACCCACACGGATTGGTTGATGTTCGCTCAGCCATTGTTGCTCATGTTCAGTAAGGGTTATTGGCCTAACAGCGGTCATCTCGACAACATCAGCACGTGTAAAGTTAGCGAATGACAACAATAACAATATACAAAAAAAGACGTTTACATACGCATAGGGTTTATTTGGCATTATTATTTTATTCCTGGTGCTTATATAGCCAATGCTAAAACTAACACCGGTAAAATGTAATGAATTAATGAACTGCTTAGGCGAGCGTACCATATTTAAAATAATAACGAGCATACTTAAGCATTAAATAAATTTTTTCAATTACTTAGCCATGAATAACGCGATTGCTTTAATCAACATTTTTAATCAATTTAATGAATCTATTTATACAAAAAAGATTATCAATATACAAACTTTAATGAGTATTTTATTCAATAATTTTTAGTAAACTGCATGTTTGCGATCAGGTACTAAAGCAGGCTTTGTAAGCCTCGCTAGGGAGTGTAAACGGTCAGCCAACCATTCGTTGTCCTGTTATCGGTGTGATACTTGCGATAGACAAGTTGCAGTCGTCGGTAACTGCTCCTGCGTTACTCTAGCTCCTGCATCCATGCAGTCGTCGGTAACTGCTCCTGCGTTACTCTAGCTCCTGCATCCATGCAGTCGTCGGTAACTGCTCCTGCGTTACTCTATCTCCTGCATCCATGCAGTCGTCGGTAACTGCTCCTGCGTTACTCTATCTCCTGCATCCATGCAGTCGTCGGTAACTGCTCCTGCGTTACTCTATCTCCTGCATCCATGCAGTCGTCGTTTAGGACTGCTATTAGTGTTTTGCCTTGAGGTTTACCCGTTATCACTAAGTAATAACAGCACAGTCGATTATTGACTCAAGCTTAACTCACTAAACGACAACGACATCTTGCCTAATCCTTGATATTCAATCTGCAGTGGTTTATCCATGTCGACTTTAAGCACACCGCAATATGAACCAGTAATAATGGCCTGCCCGGCAGTAATCTCGACGCCGCGAGCGGTTAAAAAGTTCACTAACCAGTACAAAGGTGATGCAGGTAAATGGCACGGATGACATCCGTCATAGGTATTGGTAGTGTGTTGTTGAGTGACCAATATTTGAATTTTGCTAGCCATTAATGCCTTAGCTTTGTCAATTTCAGGGCCTAAATACAACCCCTGGTTACTGAGTCCGTCAGCCAATTTTTCAACAAATGTGGCTGGATAATCTCGGCTAAATCGTTGTTGAATTAACTCCAATGCCATATGAGTAGCGCTAATTTGCTGATTAATTTCGGCTTCAGAGTAATGACGATGAGCTTCGAAGGTTTGACCAACAACAAAAGCGATTTCAGGCTCAATCAGGGCTAGCTGCGCCGATGATAAAATGGCGCAATCATGTTGATTAACAATGGCATCCGCCAAAATAGGTGCAACAATCAAATCGCCATTGTCTCGCGGCGTTAAACATTTCCAGCCAGTAACATTATGTTGATTCAAGGCAATCATCGCAACTTGGATTTCAAGTGCCGTTTCAATACTGTTTATATGCTGTTCAGGTAGTAAATTCGACAGTGGCTTAACACAATGCCTCTGTGAAAAGAGATGTTTGGCAATGTCGTTTATATTCGTTTGTTGAACCATTACGGTTTCCTATTGCGATAGTGAGTTCTTTAACAAGCGAAGTTTTAGTCGCGAGTAAGTGATTATTATAAATACACCTGCGGTTAGTATTAACGCCACACATTATTCACAGCTGTACCGATGTTAGTGGCGTTAATGCTAGTCGCGTTAAAGTTAGTGGCGTTAGTGTTAATTGCGTTAATGTTAGTTGCGTTTCTGCTGATGACACCGCACAAACAACCACAGCATCAAAGCTAGTATAAAGTAACGCTCACGTTATCCAGCTTTGCGTTGCTTTAATTGTGCTTTAGTTTGCTCAAACCATTGATAAACAATCTCGCGTGTTTGCTCCGATGGCATTGAATTAGATGCACCTCTAATCTGGTCGATTTCGCACATCAGCGGCTGGGTTTTAGTGATTTTGATGCCAATAGTCATTCGTTCAGGCTTAACCATTTTAAACGCACAATAATGTCCGTTGGCAATGCTTTGATGATAAATAGCAATACAGTGACCTTGTTCGCGACCTTCTGCGACGAGCTCATCATAACGGCTAATAGGCTTAATTTGGCCATTGGCTGTAAGCAATTGAGGATAGGCGAAATCAGCATTTTGCGGACGAGTTTTAACAAGCTCCATTTCATTGCGTTCAACCACCCAGCGATCATGTAACTGGCGTAAATCACTAATCGACGACAATTGACTAACCCGTTGCAGCGGATCGAAAATCCCTAATGTTATTCCCATGTGTAACGTGTCATTAAGGTACGCCATTAATTGGCTGCGACCTTGTTGCTGATTAAACGCCAAATCGAGCCCGAGCGGAGTGCCAGTAAAAAATGGGTACATGTGATCAACACTCAAAGCATTTAAGTTAATCTGTTGATAATGCTTAAACCGACTAAAGTGACAAAAACGGACATCTAACTGACGTTTAACATGCAGTAGATCAGCTTCTCGTTGATAGGTTAAGGTTAACTTATCAATAAACTTAAGTGCCGCTTTACTGCTGTGATAGCCTAATGCCGATAGAATTTGGCGCTGTCCAAGTAAGCAAAATGCCAACGCTTGTTGATTATCGACACAGCATTGCTCGCAAATAAGCAATAACAACACAGGTCTGCTGAGTAATATTTGTAATGCGGGTTCACAATTAGCAGCCAACCACAGCATTTGGTATTGATGCTCAGCAAAGGGCGCGGTGATCTTCAATAAATGTGCCGGAATAGACGTCAACCAGGCTTGACCTGCTTCGGTTTGAGTCACTAAATCAAGTCCCAGCCCTAACCCGCCTTCAAGTTGCTCATTAGATTGATGATTAAACGTTCTAAAACCAGCTAAGCCATCATGCCAGCTATGTAATTCAACATCATAATCAAAACCCAAATCACGCATAGGGATGGTTAATGCAGCGGTCATGTCGACTCCTAAAACAACCAAATCAATAATGTAGCTGATATTGAAACTAATATGGCATCAGTTTCTATTGCAAACGATTCAACCGCGCAGATATCAGCCAATTTACTCAGTTCAATGCTTTCCTAGCCCCGCGTTAACGCCATTGTCTGCTATATAAGCAGATTATAAATCGACAACTTAGCACTAACCTGTATAATCCGCGGCCTATTTACTTACATATACTCATGTCTGTCTTATTCACACGTGGCTGTTGTCTTGCCTATTGTTGATAAATATTCAGTAGTACACAGTTGGAACATTGCTTTGATTTCTACCGCTAATATCACCATGCAGTTTGGCCCTGAGCCATTATTTGAAAACATCTCGGCTCAATTTGGTCACGGTAACCGTTACGGTTTAATCGGCGCAAATGGCTGTGGTAAATCCACGTTCATGAAAATTTTGAGTGGTGCTTTGGCTCCAACATCAGGAAACGTGTCGATTACACCAGGCTTTAAAGTCGGTACGCTTAGTCAAGATCAATTCGCGTTTGAACAATATAGTGTTGTCGACGCAGTGATCATGGGTGATGTCGGACTGTGGAAAGTCAAACAAGAACGCGACAGCATTTACGCCAAAGCAGAAATGACCGACGAAGACGGCATGCGAGTAGGCGACCTAGAAAGTCAGTTCGCTGAAATGGACGGCTACACAGCTGAAAGTCGTGCGGGTGAAATTCTGCTAGAAGCCGGTATTGAAGAGTCATTTCACTTTGGTTTAATGCAACAGGTTGCTCCAGGTTGGAAACTGCGCGTGCTATTAGCACAAGCTTTGTTCGCTAACCCAGACATTTTGTTACTCGACGAACCTACCAACAACTTGGATATTCATACCATTAGTTGGTTGGCAACAGAGCTAAACAAACGTAAATGCACCATGATCATCATTTCGCACGACAGACACTTCTTAAACTCTGTTTGTACCCACATGGCTGATATCGATTACGGCGAATTACGTGTTTACCCAGGTAATTACGAATATTTCTTAGCTCAATCAGGCTTAATTCGCGAGCAACTGTTAGCGGGCAATGCCAAGAAAAGTGCTGAAATTGACGAGCTGCAAGACTTCGTTAACCGTTTTGGTGCTAACGCATCTAAAGCAAAACAAGCTAGCTCACGTGCTAAAAAGATGGACAAAATTAAGTTAGATGATGTTAAGTCATCTAGCCGTATTACCCCATCAATTCGTTTTGCAGAAAGCAAAAAGCTGCATCGCCAAGCTCTCGTGCTTGAAGAATTGTCTCACGGATTCGACGAAGTGTTATTCGAACACGGCGACCTTATTCTTGAAGCGGGTTCTAAACTGGCGATTATTGGCGAAAACGGTGTGGGTAAAACTACCCTATTACGCTGCTTAGTGAATCAATTACAACACAATTACGGCCGTATTAAATGGTCTGAAAATGCTGCAATTGGTTACTGCCCGCAAGACAGCACCGCAGATTTTGATAATGACATGACTTTATTTGATTGGATGTCATTATGGCGCACACCAAAGCACAATGATTTAATGGTTCGCGGCATGTTAGGTCGTCTATTATTTTCTGATGACGACGCCAACAAAAAAGTCCGCAACTGTTCAGGTGGTGAGAAAAACCGCTTGTTATTCGGTAAGTTAATGATGATGGATATTAACGTACTAGTAATGGACGAGCCAACCAACCACATGGACATGGAAGCGATTGAAGCGTTAAACCAAGCCTTGAAATTATTTGAAGGCACATTAATATTTGTCAGCCATGACCGTGAGTTTGTGTCATCTTTGGCAACACGCATTATTGATGTAAAAGGCAAAAGATTGATAAACTTCCAAGGTACATTTGATGAATACCTTGCAAGCCAAGCTGAAGCAGAAGCCAGAGGCTAACATCTTTTTTGGGCATGCATTACTCAATGTCCATTAACGGATAACATCGTTAAAGTAAGGTCTTCATGTTGCATAATGTTGCAATGACGAAGACCTTTTTTGTTTAATTCATCATAGAGATGAAAGCTAAGCAGTTAGCAAAGCTAATACAAAGGGCTGTTTGAGCGACGTTTGTTATCCCGAGTTCAGGTTATTTATATTCGAAAAGCCTAATCAATAGTAATCCGTTGCAGATACACGTAAAATCGGCCTGTAAAATTAATAACCAACGACATAAAATAGCGAAAATATCATGAATAGAAAAATCGAATTATTGGCACCCGGTGGAGATGTCGATGCGATCAAAGCTGCGATTATAGCCGGTGCAAATGCCGTTTATTGTGGCCTAGATACCTTCAACGCCCGTAACCGAGCGGCCAACCTGTCATTCGATGACTTAATTGGTGTTATCGCGCTTGCTCACCAATATCAGTGTGAAGTGTTTCTCACCATGAACATCGTTATTTTAGAAAACGAAGTTCCGACATTGGTTAAATTGCTCAATCAGTTAGTGAATACGGGTATCGACGGCATTATCGTCCAGGATTTAGGCCTGTTTAATCTAGTCACTAAGCATTTTCCAAGCCTAGCAATTCACGCTTCTACCCAGCTGACAACTCATAACGAAGGTCAAATTGGCTTCTTAGCCAAAATCGGTGCCACTCGTGTCAATTTATCTCGCGAGCTGAACCTTGGCGAAATTAAAAGCCTTACCACCCTCGCCCACGACCACGAAGTGCTTACCGAAGTATTTGTTCACGGCGCATTATGTATTGCCTTCTCGGGTCAATGTTATTCAAGCTCAGTCAGTGTTGGTAATTCTGGCAACCGTGGCCGCTGCAGCCAGGCATGTCGTGATGAATACGAAGTCACAGCAGCCGGTAACAAGTTTCCGCTTAACTTAAAAGACAACTCAGCTTACTTTGATTTACCAGAATTGGTTGATGCCGGCGTCGACTCGCTCAAAATTGAAGGCCGCATTAAAGGTGCACAATATGTCCATACCGTGGTGGACAGCTGGCGCAAACAGATCGACAAATTTATCGAAACAGGCAAGCTATTAGCCGATGACTCGAACTTACATAAAGTGTTCAACCGTGATTTTACCAACTCGTTTTTAAAGGGTAACCTCACCAAAGACATGTTTATCGACAATCCACGCGATAACAGCTTTAAACATGCTAACGACAAAAGTAACGCGATATCAGTGGTTCAAATTCAAGAAGCCCAACAAACACTGTCGTCAGAAAAAGACGCCATTGTGCAATTGGTTGCCGAAAAAATTAATCACCTGAGCATTGCCAAGCCTACGCTAGCACTGGCATTTTCTGGTCAAGTCAATCAACCATTGTCGATCACTGTGACCACGCCAGATCAACACTTTGTGATCGAATCATCTATCTCTCTAACTCAAGCAACAGAATCACGGGTTGATGAAGCCGCAATTGAAAAACGCTTTAAAAGCTTAAAAGGCAGTGGTTACTTGTTACAAGCGTTTAATTATGACGGTTTGCAGACTGATTTAAGCCTGCCGTTTAGTCAGTTAACTCAGCTTAAAAACCAACTGTTATTACAGCTAACACAAAGAGAATACATAGGCGCAGTAACCTTACCCAAGTTACCTAAACATCCTAAAGTGACCGACACACCGACATTGTCTTTGCTTATTAGTGATGAAAAAGATGTTAATTTGTGTGATGTTACCGATGCCGATATTTACTTTAAGCTGCCAGAAAGCTTTAAGAAAAACGACAACAAGTACATCGATATCTTTTTACGTAATCCAAGGTTAATCCCGTGGTTTCCGGCTGTGCTTATCGGCAAAGATTACATCGAAGCGGTAAGAGTGTTAGAAGTAGTAAAGCCTAAGCGTATTGTCACAAATAATACTGGCGTTGCGTTTAAAGCCTATGAAATGGACATCGAGTGGATTGCGGGGCCGTTTTTAAACACCACTAACTCGTATGCCTTGCTAACATTACAAGAGCAATTGAATTGTGCTGGTGCGTTTATTTCGAACGAGATCAATCGTAACCAAATTAAAAACATCGCCAGACCAGAAAACTTCAAACTGCTTTACAGCATCTATCACCCTATTTTGATGATGACCAGCAGACAATGCTTTTTCCAACAAACGGTAGGCTGTAATAAGCCCAGCATTGAAGACGGTTGCATGCTCAAGTGTGAAAAAGCCACTACCATCACTAATGTGAAAGGTATTTCGTTTGCAGTAGACAAACAAAAAGGCGGTTACCCGAGCATCTATAACCACGAGCAGTTTTTAAACATCGAAGCCGTTGAAGATCTATCACACTTATTTGATGAGTTCTTTATCGACCTCACCAACATAGGATCTGGCTCAAAAGCGGAAATCGATAAAACTCAGCTGGTTGCCCACTTCGAAAACGTCCTTAAAGGCGTCACCGAATCTAAAGTAGAGCTAAATCAACTGGTGACCATTTCTACTAACGCCCAGTATCAGCAAGGTTTGTAATAAAATTTGTTAATGACTCAATCAATAGAATATGTAAATGGTTAACTCAATAACCTCAACTCGGGATAGAGATGAGAATATAGTTACTCTGTATTGATTGTCCATCATAGAAACAACAAGGGTCGCATTAATGCGACCCTTGTTGTTTCTGAAGTGATCAACGGTTAATTCCGACTGTAACACTTTTTATCGACATTAATTTCAAGCTAACATATTGGCAAGCTATCTCGCGAAAAACCTCTAGCAACCTTCTAAAAGTGGCTACTTTGATGTGTTAACCACTGCAACGACAACAACCACCGACCACCTGTAATACCAATATATAAACCTACCTTACCAATATTCATCTCTAAATCTGACTCTGTAAAACCAGTATTCATCGTATATAAGCCTTATATCGACCGCATCAAGTGAAGAATCTCTGTTTTAAACGCGATAGTCACAAGCCAGAGTATGACTGCATTGTAGAATAATGACTGACAAGTAACTCTCATCAACATAAAGATTAGCGCGATTAATTTTGGTAAGACAAATAAAATAATTTGGTAATGATCAATTGCAATTGTTGGTAACGTGTTATATAAATGTATCTGTTGATTAAAACAACAACATTGGTAATACCAAATCAAACAATTTCTTTGGGGGGAATTATGAAGTTGAATAAAATAAGCGCCATGTTCAGTGGCGCAAAAAACAAAGCCAACAATATAACCATTTTTGGCGCGACTTTAACAGCCATGTTAACGATGCCAGCATTTGCAGCAGAACCTGTAGCACAAACTGAAGCGGAAAAAGTTAATACAAGTGAAATTGAAGTTATAGCCGTTCGAGGTATATTTGGCAGCTTAAAAGCCGCTAACTTACTTAAACGTACTGACGAACGTATTGTCGATGTTATCGTTGCTGAAGATATTGGTAAATTACCTGACAACAACATTGCCGAAGCATTGCAACGCATAACAGGTGTTTCTATTGAATCTGATTTTGGTGTCGGTGAATCTGTCACTATCCGTGGTGTATCAGAAAACCTTATTCTGCTCAATGGCCGCTCAACAGCAGGCCCAGGACGTGGCGGTATTAGTTTAGATGACTTCCCTGCGAGTTTCTTAAAAACAGTTGAAGTGATTAAATCTCCAACGCCTGAAATGATTGAAGGTGCTTTAGGTGGCACAGTTAACATGCAGACAGTACGCCCATTAGAACTTAGTGAGCCGCTAATTGCGATTACCCTCGACGGTGAATACGCAGACAAAACTGAAAATGTTGCACCTAACTTTACCGCCGCAATCGGTAATAGCTGGGATTTAGGTGATGCCGGTACCTTCGGTGCTGCAGCTAACGTATCGTACCAAGACCGTGAATTACGTCGTGACGAGTATTTTAACAAGGTTGATTTACAAGACGATATCGATTTAGACGGTGATGGCACTGTTGATGTATCTGGTGGGCCTAACGGAAAATACCTTCGTAGAACAGAAAGTACAGTAGAACAAAAAACAGAACAACGTGAACGTACAGCATTTGGTTTATCACTACAGTGGGCGCCAACCAGCGAAGATCTTAATTTCTACGTTGACATGAACTCGACAAAACTGGATGGCGGCCAAGCGGCTTATTCAATTCTCGATGTTGGTGGTTCCGTAGTGCCAAGAAGTGATTCCTACTACGATGGTAATGGACAACTGCAAAATTACGACCTAAGTGGCGTATTGGTTATTCCTAAAACCTGGAGTGACTTTACAACATCAGAAACAACTTCTCATGCTATTGGTGGTGAGTGGAATATTACTGATAACATCGAAATCTCAGGCGAATATTCAATCTCGAAATCAGAAGAACGTCAAACAGCTTCTGAATTTAACTTACGTCCAATTGAACGCACAGACCCTACCCTTGATTTAGTGACACATACCAGCACAGCAAGCATGACTAATGGTAGTGGCATTCCATCTTATGTCTTTGAAGACACAGGTATGTTAACTAATCCAGACAACTTGGTATTCCGTGAGTTTTACCACAAAACATTAGACACAGATAACGAAGAACAAGCATTACGCTTTGACTTTAAAATCCATGATGTAGGTGTAGATTTTATCTCTGCAATAAAAACGGGCGTTCGTTTTACCGATAGAGATTACAGTTCAAATCGCTTTGATCTTAAACCTAACGGAACCACGCTTAAAGATGCTTATAAAAAAGCTAAAAACGCAGACGGTTTATACAGCCCAACCTGGATTGATAATCCCATTATCAGCGACAGCTTTACCACTATCAATGCCAGTAACTCGTTCGACCAAACCGGTATTGCGGGTCAAAACGACTTACTAACATACAACGTGTATGACGCTGAAAAGCTGCAAGATGCTCAAGCAACCTATTTGTTAGCCCAACAAATGCTAGCCGGCACCACTTATGCAATGAACGGTACTTTAGCTGACAATATGGTTGAAGACACTGGCGCATATAAATTCATCAACGAAAAGACTCGTGCTATCTATGCACAGTTTCATTTAGATTTTGATGACATTACTGCTGTGGTTGGTGGGCGTTATATTCAAACAGAATTAGAATCAAGCATTGTCGATTCTGTAGACAGTAACGGTAACAAAATCCTCAATACTGGTAGTAACGATTATTCAGACTTTTTACCTAGCTTGAATGTCACTTATACTTTATCAGAAGAAACCTTAATGCGTTTTGCGGCTGCTAAAGTGATGCGCCGTGCTGATTTTGATGAGTTAAGTCCTGCATTATCAATCGATAACTCTTTAGTTACCGGTACTCAAGGTTCGTACCAGTTAGAACCGTATCGTGTTACTCAATATGACCTTTCTGTAGAACATTACTTCGGCGACGGTGGTTTACTTTCTGCGGCGATTTTCTATAAAGACGTTAACTCGTTCACCCAAACCGACAGCAGCTGTTTAGCTGACTCAAGCACGATAAGCGGACAAAATACCACGCAGTGGAACAATATTTGTTTACTTAACACCGCTGGTCAAAGCCAAGGTGACATTGTTAATGCGACTCAAGATCAAGGTTTAGCATATGTTGATGCTCAAAAAGCCGCAGGTCGCACGGGTATCGTCATCGACACTGATGTGAATGGTGGTAACGGTGAAGTCAGAGGTTTGGAGTTAGGTTACCAGCAACAGTTCAGCTTTTTACCCGGCATTTGGGCAGGTTTAGGTGTTAACGCAAACTATACCTATGCAGATAGTGAACAACCCGATGGCAATCCATTACTGAATATTTCTAAGCACACCGCTAACACTCAAGTTTACTGGGAAGGTGAAGAAGTTCAGTTACGTTTAGCCTACAACTGGCGTGACCGTTATTTAGACGACCAAAGCACCAAGCGTGTACAAACTGTTGGCGCTTTAGGTTATAACGTTTTCAACCAGAATGACCCTTCTGCTGATAACTACGACCCTACCGTGGGTAACAGCTACCGAGAAGATAGAGGCCAACTTGATTTTTCAGTTAGCTGGGATATCAACGAAAACTTCACTGTTGTAGCCAATGCGGTAAACCTAACGGGTGAACCAATTGTTTATACTACTGAGCTAGATTCAATCTGGGCTTACAGTGAAGCAGACCGTCGCTACACTCTTGGTGTTAGAGCTAAGTTTTAATCAACTGATGTCTTAAAGTAGAGCCTATCAAATTGATAGGCTCTACTATTAACGACAACAATATTATTGACCGTCACTAAAACGATATTAGAGCGTTAAATGGATCTGACACTAGCAGCGGCTTAACGCGGTACGTATGTGCAGGGTCATATAAACGATTTATTAGTTGATAAAAATGTCGAATTACAAACAGCGATACCTTGCTACCACACCATCATTAATTCTAGTTTTAGTTAACAACCAACAACGCCATCCTTACCAATCACATTTTTGGTATAACCTTGGCAAGATAATTGGTTGACAATAATCTTAGTATTACTTACAATTTTGTAATACCACTTGATAACCAATTCAAGCAAGAGTAAGCATCATTGTTACCGATATTTTCAGTCCGGCAATATTAAATGATAAATAATGAGTCGTTTTGAAGAGTAAACAGGAATACACCATTTGAAAGGACATTAACCCACTCAATTGGCTTATAGCAATCCTGAACTCAAGATGGCTCTTTATACAAATTACATAGCGCACTGGCACATTCGGTGAGCTGAATAAAATTGAAATACGCATTTACCAATATATTTAGGAGTTAGACATGACAAAACCAGTCATCGGTTTTATCGGCCTTGGCCTTATGGGCGGCAACATGGTTGAGAACTTACAAAACAGAGGTTACCAGCTAAATGTAATGGACCTTAATAAAGAAGCGGTTGCTACATGTGTTGCTCGCGGTGCAAAAACCGTAACGACAGCAAAAGAACTTGCTGCATCTAGCGACATCGTTATGCTGTGCTTAACCACATCTGCCGTAGTTGAAAAACTGGTTTATGGTGACGATGGTATTCTAGCGGGCATTAAAGAAGGTTCTGTACTGGTTGATTTTGGTACATCAATTCCTTCATCTACGCGTAAAATTGGTGCAGACCTTGCAGCAAAAGGCGCAGGTATGATTGATGCCCCACTCGGCCGTACTCCTGCTCACGCTAAAGACGGTTTACTCAACATCATGGCAGCTGGCGATCTTGAGACCTTTAATAAGGTTAAGCCAGTATTAGACGAGCAAGGCGAAAACGTATTCCATTTAGGTGCATTAGGCGCAGGTCACACGACTAAGCTAATCAACAACTTTATGGGTATGACTACCGTTTGTGCTATGTCTCAAGCCTTTGCTGTTGCAGATCTTGCTGGTGTTGACCGTGCGCAACTGTTCGACATCATGTCAGCGGGTCCATCTAACTCACCGTTCATGAAATTCTGTAAAAACTATGCAGTAGACGGTGTAAGCGATTTAGGCTTCTCTATTGCTAACGCTAACAAAGATCTTGGCTACTTCTTAAAAATGGTAGAAGACTTAGGCACAGAATCTAAAATTGCTGAAGGTTCATCTGCTAATCTACAAGCTGCATTTGACGCGGGTTTAGGTAACGGCAATGTACCTGAGATATTTGACTACTTTGTAAAATTAGCTAAGTAATTCATAAAGCTGAGTGAATAAAACCTTTTCATCTGTGACGATTGCAGATGAAAAGGTCTATCTCAAAACTAAAGCCGAAACTTAAACTAAAGCCAAAACTAAAACTAAAACTATCATTAAGACTCTACATTGCACTTCGCTACACAACCTTTCACTGCAGCACTTTTAACTGCAGCACTTTTAACTTCACCACTCTTCACTACACTTCTGCTCATTAAAAAAGTCACTCTGTATAAAGTCACTCGGTATAAGTGTTATTACCGCTGCCAATACTGCTGCCAATGCCCGCTACGATTACCGCTAACGTCTACAGTATCGATTTCAATACTCATCAACGCTTCGACTTTATGTTCCGTGTAACACCAATGCATGCTGGTTAAACATAATATAATCGCAGACTTCAATATCCATGAGTGCATCAAAACACCAACTGATTTGCCGGACGATTACAGCCATCACTTCTTCTGTATTGATATTATTTAACAATGGATCAGGACCATTGCCTCTCTCGAGTCATATATGTCGACAACGGTTGTTTCAAATCACACTCAGATTAAGTCACCATTTTATTATTATCACTAGTGGTCAATACTAGCTGGTTGCTTTGAATAAAATGTTGTCGAAATATGTTGCCAAATCCACACTTATGTAGCGGTAGATTAAACTCACGATATTGTTTTTACGTTAAACAGATAAGGGTAATCTAACAAAAAACCGAGCGCCACAGCCGGGTTCGGAGCGATAGTCAATGCTTCCGTTCATTGCTTCAACAAGCTCCTTACAAAGGGCTAAGCCTAAACCCGTGCCTCCTTTCACTTTAGAGCTGCTTGCATCTGCTTGCGAAAACTTTGCAAATATTTTGCTCTTAAAATCTTCAGGGATTCCGGCTCCTTGGTCTTGTACAGCAATTTCAATTTCATCAGAAGTGACAGTCGCAGACAATATTACACTCCCCGATTCGGGAGAAAATTTAACCGCATTGGATAGAAAATTAGTCAGAATTTGTAACAGACGATGCTCATCAACATATACAAACAACTCATCTATTTGCTTATCTACATGTAACGCCAAAGTAATTTTATGCAGGTCGGCGTATGGTTGATGATCATTGATAGCTCTTTGTAAAAGTGGAACTACATTTAATCGTTTCATTTCAAACAACATTTTACCAGCAGCCAGTTTTTCAATATCTAATAAGTCATTGATCAAACGACTAAGTTGCTTGCAGTTACTGCTCGCAATCTCAACCAACTTCTCCGCTTTTGTAGGTAGTGTGACCAACTTACCAGACTGCAATAAACTTAATGCGCCATAAATTGATGTTAACGGAGTGCGAAGCTCATGACTCACGGTTGAAATGAATTCATCTTTAATTTTCTGTAATGTCATCCGCTCGGTAATATCTTGCATAGAACCTATCATTATCTTATCCGGATTCTGATCTTCGGCAACCAGCTGTCCTAATTCATGTACCCAGCGAACATCCCCATTAGGGCGGATGATTCGGTAAACTTCGTTAACAATACCTGTCGAACGAGTCTGCTGCTCATTTTTAAGTACTTTATCGATATCGTCAGGATGAACAGCATTTTTAAACAATGTAGAACTCGGCACCACATCTTCAGCGTTAAACCCAAAAATTTGATAAATAATAGGTGACCACCAAAATGTTCCATGCTCAAGCGATGCATGCCAATAACCAATTTTGGCTTGCTCACTCGCTAAATCAAGGCTTTGCTGAGTAACATTCAGCTGAAGATTGAGATCCTCAAGTTTGAGATAGTATTCTTTAGTTTGGGTAATATCGTGAATATAGCCATGCCATAACGTACTACCATCTGGCATCCTTTCCGGTGTTGCTCTGCCTAATAACCATATTATCGATTTGTCATCCCGGTAAACACGATATTCCTGTTCCCATATAGTCAGTTGTTGGCTAGAGACTTCAATACTCTGAACAACTGCAGGAACATCTTCAGGATAAATTGTAGAAAATGCATTGGAAGCATCTGTTAGAACATCTTCCGGTTTAACACCATAAATATCTTCGATTCCAGAGCTAGCATATGGGAATGCGCTACGTCCGTCTGGCCACACCTGATACTGATAAACCACACCCGGAAGCTGCTGTGTCAGTTTGTACAATTGGTCTTGCAGTTTTTTTTCTTTGCTAACATCCATAACAAAACCGTCAAGGTGTTGAACGACACCGTTGCTGTCATATTCAGCAGCGCCGCGTTCTTCTACCCATATAACAGATCCATTTTTATGCAAAAGACGGCAATTTAATACCCAACTAGAATGACTAAGCACAGCTTTTTCGATGACTTCAAATACCAATGCCCTGTCATCAGGATGAACCATACTAACAATACTGCGCTGACCGTTATTGATAAAATCGCTGGCAGGATAGCCTGTAAGTGCATAAATATGTTCACTCATATACAGCATGGTCCAATGTTCATCATGCAGACATCGGTAAGTCATTCCCGGTATATTGGCAACCAAGGTCTTAAACTGATCTCGGCTTTGTAATAATGCTAAGTTACTATTATTTTCTTTGGTGATATCAGCATGTGTGCCATACATCATCAATGGCTTACCATCTGCGGTATAAGAAACGACTTTGCCTCGATCATGCGCCCATACAAAATGACCATCTTTGTGCTTCATTCTGCATTTAACGTCATAAAATGGAATTAAGCCATTGAGGTGATCATCTAAAGCTGCATCTGAATAGTCCAGGTCATCGGGATGTATCATGGATAACCAAGTATCAATGGTAATGGGTTCTAGCTCGGCAAGCGTATAACCGATAATCTCAGCCCAACGTTCGTTGCAATGGGTTTCACCCGTTTGAATATTCCATTGCCAAGTACCGATCCTCGTTCCGTCAAGCACCGACCTGTACATTTGCTCGCTTGCCACTAATTGCTCATGTGCTTGATCTTGTAATCTATCAATAATTTCTTGTTCAATACTTTTAGCAAAACCGTATGCAATATCTCGTTCTTTGTCAGTGAACTGGCGAGGTTTGCTATCAATAAAGCAAAGTGTGCCAATTTTTTCACCATTACACACTAAAGGCACACCGGCATAAAATCGAATAAACGGCGCAGATACAACTAATGGATTGTCAGCAAACCGACTATCAAGCTGAGCATCAGCAACTTCAAAAATACCATCGCCTAAAATGGTATGGCCACAAAATGAAATATCTCTGCTTGTCGCGCATGCATCTAAACCTTGTTTCGACTTAAACCATTGGCGATTGGAGTCTACCAATGAAATAAGCACAATTTCCGTGCCTAAACAAAGTTGAGCTAAATGCGTTAAACGATCAAAACGTTCTTCTGGGCCCGTATCTAACAGCCCAGTATTATTTAGCGCGGTAAGTCTTTCTGTCTCGGAAATAGGAAATACAGGAGTTTGCATAAGTTACTCTTGATTGTGGATTTCTTGAGAGATTAAGCTAGCTTGATAAATAGATTCTAACCTATCACCTAGACTCATAGCATCGAAGGGTTTTTCAATCACAGCAACGGCACCAACATCCAAATATTCTTGTTTTTCAGACTCCTGAATCCTCGCGGTCATAAAAACAGCTGGAATGTTTAAACAATTTGGTTTTTTACGAATTTCAATCAGCGTTTGTATACCATCCATACCCGGCATCATGGCGTCTAACAATATTAAATCTGGTGCGAAAGCCTCCACTTGGCTAATGGCCTCATGTCCGCCATCACAAGCCAACAGGGTAAATCCAGATATATCAACGAGAGCCATTTCAACAATGATTCGAATCGACTCATCATCCTCTACGTGTAAAATTTTATCTAATTGCATGCCGACTCCAGTTTGATTGGCGTAAACCCCAAATATGTCGAATTATATCGACTAATATTGCATTATAATTTTTGTTGAAGCAAACTAAGCTATTGATTAACAATAAATCCTAACTTTTTATGATGATAGGACATCCATTGAAACTCAATAATACAGTAAACTGCTGTTATCTTTTCTATAGTGTACTTAGAAAGTCATCATGTTCCGAGAGTCATACATATGAAATCTACTAAAATTACTGCTCAGCAGCAGCCCTTTGATGAAATGAATAAACATGACATTAATAATTTTAGATCAGAATATGATAATAGGGAGCTAGAAAGTTTACTTAAGCCTTTTGGTGGTAATGAAAAGTTTTATCGGCGTTTACTAAAGGTTTTTGAAGCAAATCTGGATCAGCAACTGAATAATCTAGAACAGATGATCTTGCAAAACAACACCAATGAGATATTGGTCATTGTTCATACCCTTAAAGGGACTTCTGGGACAGCTGGCTTAACATCAATCTATCAAGCCTTATGTGCCTGGGAGATAAAACTCAAGGACGCGAATAGTTCAAATGCTTTTGAGATACTTTGTGTCGAACTGGCGCCCCAGTTACATTCAGTGACACAAGCTGAACTGTCAAAAATCCATGCTTTATTAGCAGAAAAAGACGTTGAAACACAACACCCAACAGTTGATTATTCAATCCCAGAGCTCACCGCGATGCTCGCAGAACTGAAACAACACCTAGAAAATAACAATCTAGAAGCGGTGAATATCATCCTAAATCTGCAAAATATGTTGGCAAATAATTTATTGGTTAAGCATGAATTAGCAGTGCTATATGATGCAGTAGAAATATTAGATTTCGACAATGCACTTGTTGCATTATCTTCATTATCCAACAAGTTGTAATAGCCATTTAGCCGTTACTTGGTGTAAAAGCAGATTTATCTTTGATGCCACTAGGCAAATATTAAACAAAAAGTGTTATTCCACTAATATACCATCCTGCACAAAGGGTCCCATTGCTACTAAATAAGTGACTACTAAATAAGTGACTACTAAATAAGTGGCTACTAAATAAGTTGCGGCCAAATATATACCTTGGCAACTTTTAGTCAGCCCACTATCGACGTATAATGTCCGCGAACTCTTTAAACGTTAGGCATTAATGAAAAATAACATAGAGATAGTCGATCTGCTGCGTGAACGCATTCCGTCATTTGAATGTAAGCCAGGTTGTCACGATTGTTGTGGTCCAGTAACCACATCTTCTGAAGAAATGGCACGCCTCCCCTTTAAAACTAACGCCCAACATGAAGCCGCATTAAAAGAGTGGAACTGCGTATACTTAGGTCCAAATGGTTGCGAGGTTTATGAAGAGCGCCCATTGATATGTCGTGTTTTTGGCACAACACCACGTATGCCTTGCCCTGAGCACCGTCGACCGGAAGTGATGATTGACACAAAAACTGAGGCGCAGATCCATCACTATATCGCCAACACCCGCCAAGTATTAGTTTGACATTTGATCTGTAGTAAATACTGCAGTGATAGAACCTGCCAGAACAGATAATATTTATGTCTGGTAAGGCGGCATAGGAATACCAGTCAATGCATTAACAAGGCATGCCAACGACACACGCACAATGATTATGCTGATATAAAGGCATTTTCGTATTCACGAAAATGCCAGCATAAGACTAAATGTTAGATGAGCTTAAAACTCACCATTCGCGACAGTACCATTTGTCACTTCAATATCTTGTAAATCAGCATGTAAAAAGAAAGGACTTTCTACATCATCAAGTGTATTTTTTACATCTGGATCATCGTACTGTGCAACACAGGTGTAACCCAGACTATAATTACCCGCTACCACAAAACCAAACTCATAGCCTTGGCCTATCACTTGATTGTTTTGATCTAAAATAGCGTTAACTCTTGCAGAAGCAATAGGCGCAGCGTCTGGAGCAACGACGGCATCAATATTAAAATCAGCCATATTTTCTAATAGCGCAGTATCTTGATATAAATAAACCGCATGGCTAAATGCACTTCCGCCAGCGGCAACTTCACATTGAGTCATCATGTCAGCAGGAATACTTCCCTCAATCGCACCAACTTCAGAAATGTTATGTAACTGCACCGACGTAGGTTTTAAAGTCCAGTAGTCTTTATTGCCATGGGGGTCTTGTAATCCACTAGACAGATCAAACTCAGCAACAAAGCTATTTGTGCCTGCTGCAATCGTAAATGCCTTATTAAAAAATAGCCGTCCAGTATCGGTATCCGTTGCACCGACTCCGCCACATGAACCATTACTGTTGGTCGTTAAACCAAATAAATTATCGTCATTGGTTATGACATATGAACTGTCCGCATTCGGGGTTTCACTTCTTTGCATATAAATACACATTTGGTATTCACCAACAGGAATACTTTGCCCACTCACAAGTGTGTCAACTGCTTGCCCTTGAAATTCAAGTAAATTAACTTGTTTCAAAGCACCATCATCTGACACATCAAACGAAATACTCCCCGAGTCATTTTTTAACACAACTTGTTTAAAAACGATCGTCACGTCTTTTGCATCACTTGGGTTATCTGATACACCTAAACTAAATACCCCCATTTGAGGAGAGTCTGTTTTATCGTCACTCCCCCCACAAGCTACCAGTAAAGTCGATATCGAGACGGCAAGTAACGTATTAAGCTTTTTCATAATAAACCTCATTAATCGTGCATTTTTTACTGTTTGTTTTACAACTGTAAAAAGTATTGATCACTAAATAAATCATGTTCGATTTTTATACAATCTTCGATTTTTATACAATCAAAACTCAATAACCCTGTAAGTATTCAATTCAGCAATATGGGCTGTTTACTGAGCTCTATAACAAAGCTCAGTAAATAATTAAATTATTATATTTTTTTGATAAACAAAAATTAACGACAATTTAACACCCATTTCACTTCAAAAAATATGATATTAAACGATATTTAATCAATCTCACAACCATCCCACAGTTCCATCTAGCCAGCTTGAGCAATAAGCGCTATTGTTGTCCCAAATGAACGTACACGATGGATTTTGATTGTTTACCTATAATATCAACGGTAAAGCCAGCCGCTTTTTCACTTACGCAGATCTCATTAATTGTGGTGCAACCGCGCTCGAACATAATATTGAAAACCTGCCATTACAACCTGACACCTGGCGCGCCCTGAGTTTATTGGCCACCCAAATACTTGATCCAATCGTCGACCAATTTGGCCCTATTTCGCTCACCTATGGTTTTTGTTCACCCGAGCTTGTTAGAAAAATAGCTAAAAATCGTAATCCGCATATTGCCCCAAAGCTTGATCAACATTGCTCGCACGAACTCAATCAAAATCAAAAAATCATCTGCGATCGCCTAGGTGCCGCCTGTGACTTTACCCTAGTAAGCAGCAACAATGACCAACCGATTGATATGCAGCAAGTTGCACTATGGATGTGTGAAAACCTGAAATTTGATCGCCTGTACTACTACGGTAAAAATCGACCAATACACATCAGCATTGGCCCGCAAATGAATCAGTTTATACAAACCATGAAAACCAATGCCGAGACCGGCCATCGCGTACCGTCTAAAAAAGGCCGTGATGAAACGGCAATCGCGGTGATCCAGCAAGTGGGTTATTAACAGCAACACGAGGCTACATGGATAAACCTCAAACAGAAATAGATAAAACGTCGCAATGGCTAAACAGTAAAGACACCATGCGGCTGCTCAAAATATCTTCTTGTCATTTAATGCATATGCGCCAAGCTGGAAAAATTAAGCACAAAAAACAAGGCAACAGTTTTTGGTACTTAATCGAACAAAAGTAAACCTCGTTGAGATTTATCACCTAAACGAAATGGAAATACATTATGGATGCAGTTTTATTTAAAAAGCTTGTGACAACAATGCCGTTAGGGAAAAAATTACCCGACGCCCATTATTTACACCAGGACGGCCTCGCAGAAATAGATAAACAGCTCAGTGGTTTCATCATTGCGGTGAGTAATGCGTTAAAAATCCCACTCGACGATTGGCAAGTCATCAAGCTGAGTAAAGCTGAATTCAAATTATCACTCTTGTCATACCCTACTTTTTTTACCGAAGCCTACCCTGCACTTACGCAAAGCGTTACCGTTGATTTAAGTAAGCTTGAACATCGCATCACCCAATACTTGTCCAGCGACAATCCACCTATTCTGCATCGCAAAGAAACCATGTTGCCAAGCTCACATGCCAGTTATGATGAGTTTGAAGCCATTACCCAAGAAGGTGAAAATGCAGGCTTGTATACCAAAAGTCGCATGATAGGGTTTAAACAATCGTGGGAAAAAATAATCCAACAACACGGCTACGAACTCGTTGATGGACGGCTTTTTAGAAGTTCTAGTTTTGCATCTGAAAACGATGACAGCAGCAATATCGACAGACATAAAACTGCATTGGTAAGACACGACTTAAGCTCACCGATGAAGCATCTTGCCAAACAAAGTTATTTAAACGGTGATTACAGTGTATTTGATTATGGATGTGGTCGAGGGGACGATTTAAGAGAACTGCAAGCCCACGGTTTAGAAGCATTAGGCTGGGACCCTAACTTTTGCCCAGACGCTGACAAAGTGGAGTCCGACATTGTTAACATTGGTTTTGTCATTAACGTCATCGAAGATGCAATAGAAAGAACAGAAGCCATACGAGGCGCTTGGCATCTATCTAGAAAGTTATTGGTAGTGTCAGCCATGCTGGCAAACGACAGCTTTATCAGTCAATTTACGCCCTATAAAGACGGTGTCATTACCTCACGCAATACGTTTCAAAAATATTATGCCCAAGCAGAGCTAAAAGGTTATATCGAACGCACGTTAGACGAAAATGCTATCGCTGTTGCACCAGGCATTTATTATATTTTCCGTGACAAAATAGAAGAGCAACGCTTTTTAGCCAAGCGGCATCAACGCCATCACCAATGGCACCAAATAACCACACCGACACCAACATCCGAAGAACAAGCCAGATTACTATTCACTCAACATCAAACATTGTTAACCGCGTTTTGGGACAGATGTTTAGAGCTTGGCCGCTTACCAGTAGATGACGAGTTTGCCGAATCCGCCAACATTACAATGCATTTCGGTAATGCTAAAAAAGCCTTTAAATTACTGATACAAGTGCAAGGCGAATCAGCTGAACTCGAATTTGAACAAGCCATAGCCTTAAGGCGTGAAGACTTACTGGTATACTTTGCATTGAGTCAGTTCGAGCAACACAAAGGTTACAGTCGATTACCCGACGAGCAAAAACGCGACATCAAAATATTTTTTGATACTTATAAAGTCGCCATCAGCGAAGCCAAAGTATTGTTATTTGCCATCGCAGACACCCAGCTTATTGAACAAGCTTGTATCGACGCACACGACAACAAACTGCCTGCAAGTAAACTCAATAACGGTCACTCGCTTGAGTTCCATAAAAAATACTTAAGTTACCTGCCCGCATTACTGCGTGTCTATGTTGGCGCAGCAGTGCAACTGTATGGCGAACTCGATGAAATCGATCTAGTTAAAATCCATATCACTTCAGGTAAAGTCAGCTTTATGGGATACGATAATTTCGACACCAGCCCACTACCCACCTTACGCGAGCGCATTAAGGTGAAGATGTGGCAGCTCGATGTCGACTTTTTTGATTATGTGGAAGTGGATAAACGGCCGGTGTTGATGGATAAGCATTGTTATCTAGCAGATAACGATCCGTGTTATCAGAAGCAATTAATCTTCGAACAAAAACTACAAAATATGTTAATCAAGGAAACTGATGAACTAGCTAATTTATCATTACAATATATTGAATTTATTCTGAAAAAATTTAACAAGATAATCGTCAATCTCACAATAAAGTCTGGTAAAGTACAAAAATCTTAATGTGTTAAAACGGAAAACATAAATCCAAATGCTACCCAATGATCCAACGCTAGACATAGCGGCGTTTAGCAGAATTTTCAACAACACAACAAACTCATATAAACTACTTCTGTTCAAATCACTGTTAACTATCATAAGCTCAAAATTACATGTAAATGGTGTTATTGATAGCAAACAGCTCTCGACCCTTATTCTTGCTCATGCTTGGGTACCTTCTGTTTATTATAAACTCAACTTAGGCTCACAAGACCAAATGTATAAACATCTTTCTGTATTATCATTGTTGGATATTGATCTCGCGAGTAGCAGTAAAAATCATTTTGAATCGATTACAGACAAAATTAGCCTAAATAACAATGTAGCCATAACCAAAAAAATACTTAAATATGTCCCCTATAGACTGCTACAGCCCTTTTTTAGTAATGAATTACAAGAAGCAGATGATGCCATCAAAAATGCATTAACCACCAAACTCTCTTGTCTACATTTTGATGATAGATATCCAATTTATAAAATTGAACATTGTAAAACAGATAAGTTGGTTAAATTGACTATACATGCTCAATGGCTGCAATATATTAAGCAAAACTTTGCCATTATTTCAGGCTGGGTTGAACTGAATTGGGTACAATACCTACAAGCTAAAAATCCAAACACCCCAACTATCACTAGTAAAACTTGGCTTGATTTTGACCGCATATCATTAGTAAAACAAAGAAAATTTTGGGACGAGTACTTAGAAGACAATCAACATGAATGCATTTTTACTGGTGAAATATTAACTAAATCAAATTATGCATTAGACCATTTCATTCCTTGGACATATGTCGCACACAATCAATATTGGAACTTAATCCCCATCATAAGCAGCTGTAACTCATCAAAAAGTAACAAACTGCCCAATAAGACTTTTATTGATAGTTTCACATCAACTCATGTCCAAGTGATAACCTTCGCATTAAAAAACAATAATAAAGCCGTAATTGAAGACTATCTATGCACATTGCACTGCACGATAGATGATTTATCCAATGAAACCGAATTTAAACGAAAGCTTGCCGAGTTAATTGCTAACCTAATAGACTCCGCCGCACTTCAAGGATTTGAACAAAACTGGACTTGGAAGCAATCAGATGACTCAATTTTACAATCAGAATTCTAATAACTATTTCAATTCAACGGTCGATGCCGACATGTCCAGCGTGCAGGAAAAATTCTTAGCCTATATTCCTAAATACGGAAGTATTCTAGATGCAGGATGCGGCTCTGGTCGCGACACTAAATCTTTCATCGATATGGGGTTTAAGGTTACTGCATTTGATGCATCAAAATCACTTTGTTTACTCGCCGAAAATTACACCGACATTAAAGTAATCCACAGTACATTCATCGATTTCGCTCCACCAACCAAATTTGATGGCATTTGGGCTTGTGCGTCATTACTTCACGTACCTCGCCATGACTTGCTCAAAACAATAGAACATTTAGGGCGATTATTAATGCCTAATGGATATTTATATTGTTCATTTAAACTTGGCGAAGAAGATACAGAAAACGATGGTAGATTATTTAACAACCAAACGACCGATACTTTTCCACGCTATTTACCCAATTCATTCAAGGTAATAGAAATCTGGATTAGTGAAGACAGCACTAAACTTAATCGACAACAACAATGGTTAAATGTAATTCTCAAAAAATCGGCTTAATTCGATTTTTTTTACGATTTTTAGCTGTAGAATATCATCAGAATAATTTATCCTATGGCCTCTTTTCTGCTATTTAAAATGTTTAATCACGTCAACTCTTATCAAAATAACGTCAAATGTATAAAAAAAACCATAAATAACGTGAAATTTTCACGTCATTCGCTATAATTCACGTCAAATTTAACGTTAGGCTATCGTGATGAAAAGTGCACAAGACGGATATTGTTTTTCTTTCCCAGCAGTTAGAGGGATCCAGGCTGGAAAACCATTCTATATTGCTACTTGTCCATTAAGCACAATTCCAAAGATTTTCGTATTTGACGAAGATGAAGTGCCGCCAGAATTACGTGCACAGCGCACATTGAATAAAGCACGTATTCCTGAAATGGTGCGTTATCTTGTCGATAACCCTGACGACTATGTATTTTCTGCATTGACCGTATCGGTCGCATCAAGTGTTTCATTTGATGAAAGTGAGCATTCAGAATCATCAAATCTAGGCACTTTAAGAATCCCTATGAATGCACAGATTCTTATTAATGATGGTCAACATAGACGTGCAGCGATAGAAGCTGCTTTAAAAGAACGTCCCGAACTGGCATATGACAATATTCCAGTACTGTTTTTTGTAGATGAAGGCCTGACACGCAGCCAACAAATGTTTGCTGATCTGAACAAATATGCTGTTAAACCAAGCCCTTCACTGGCTGCACTTTACGATAGCCGTGATGAAAGCAGTGAACTTGCCAGATATTTAGCACAAAAGGTTAAGCCTTTTGCAGGTTTTACTGAAATGGAAAAATCCAGTATCAGTTCAAAAAGCGGGAAATTATTTACGTTAAGCAGTCTAAAGCAAGCTAATAGAGCGTTGTTTGGTAAAGGCATGAAAGACTGTTTTACTGAGCAAGAAAAACAACTAGCTGCAGAATTCTGGCAAGCTGTTTATGAAT
Organism: Shewanella sp. SR44-4; assembly: GCF_014163715.1. NCBI lineage: Bacteria > Pseudomonadati > Pseudomonadota > Gammaproteobacteria > Alteromonadales > Shewanellaceae > Shewanella > Shewanella sp. SR44-4. Next base: position 95,306 of record NZ_JACJDU010000003.1, read on the forward strand.
CAACGCCGGAATGGCAGATGGTCATCAATAAACAACTTGCTCCCTCTCAATTCCGTCAAGAATACGTTCATGCACATGGCGTCGGGTTGCATGCATTGGGATCATTAGGTTGTGCGCTAATTACTGCTCAACCTGACGAGTGGAAAGAAACAATCAAAAAACTAATAAACGTAGACTGGAAAAAGTCTAACCCAGTATGGGCCAATAGAAGCATGTTGCACGGTAAGCTAAGTAAAGCCGCAACCAATATCATGTTAACAACCAATGCTCTTAAGCATGTTCTATCTCTTTCGCTCACACCAGACGAGCGCGCCCTAGAAAATCAATACATACCAAATAGTGAGGCATCTAATGGCTGATTTATTCCAAGCCGATGCGCTAGATGATGAGCAGAACGACTATATTCATAAAGAATTTTTTGCTGGTTTCAAGCGATACAAAAATAGTGACACGCTCCCTGCTGAGCTGCATAAATATGACAAACTTGATGACGCATTAAAGCATCAAGTCAGCATGAACCTGTGTCGTGATTTGTTAAAAGAGCACGCCAATAAAGAAGGTTTTTTGCTTAAACACTTTATAGATGACGTGCAAAATGTTTATTGTGCCGATAATCGTCCATGGGTTATTGGTTACAGTGGTGGTAAAGATTCATCTGCAGTGGTCACATTAATATACTTAGCACTACTCGCGCTAGATGAAGCAAAACGCACTAAACCTATTTACGTAGTAGCCTCTGATACATTAGTGGAAACACCGCTCGTCGTTGATCACGTTAACCGCTCATTAGAACAAATTGGCAATCAAGCAAGACGTGATGGATTACCTATAACTACGCATAAAGTTGTGCCTAAGCCAGATCAATCTTTTTGGGCATGCCTTTTAGGTAAAGGTTATCCTGCCCCAACTCAAAGCTTCCGTTGGTGTACTGAGCGGATGAAAATTGATCCTGTCAGCAACTTCATTAAAGACAAAGTCTCTACCCATGATGAAGTCATCGTTGTGTTGGGGTCTCGTAGTCAAGAAAGTGCATCACGTGCACAGGTTATCGCCAAGCATAAAATTGAAAATACCCGCTTAGCCCGCCATACCACACTTGCAAATGCATTTATCTATACGCCTATTGATACATGGAGCATGGATGATGTATGGAAACTGCTACGGTCTTGTAGCCTTGAAGTAACTATATCCCCAATGGGTATAGGTAAAAAATGGGCTGACGAATATGAACTTGAATGGCAAACGCCATGGGGAGTTAATAATTTAACCCTCTGGAATCTTTATAAAGACTCATCTGATCAGGGTGAATGTCCAATGGTCATTGATGACAGTACTCCCTCTTGTGGTAATTCACGATTTGGCTGTTGGACATGTACCGTTGTCACTAAAGACCGAGCTATGGAAAGTTTAATAAAAAGTGGTGAAGAATGGATGCAGCCCCTTTTAACGTTTCGAAACAAGTTAGCTGAAACCAACATTCCAGCCAACAAAGAAATATACCGCAACTATAAACGCCGACAAGGTCGCGTAAACTATCAAAGAGTAAAAGAAGGCCAAGAGCTGTCTTCAGAGCGAGCTCATGTACCAGGTCCTTACTGGTTAAAGTATCGTAAAGAATGGCTAACCGAATTGTTAGTGCAACAGAAAAAATTTAATGAAGATGGCTACTCTGTCACGTTAGTCACTGAACCTGAATTACATGCAATACGCCAAGAATGGTTAAACGATCCCAATGAACCAGATTGGGCAGATTCGTTACCAACAATCTACCGAAATATTTACGGTAATGATCTCAAATGGGTCATCAACGACAACAGTAGTTTTGGTGAGGTTGAGGCTCAAATCCTGCAAGGACTTGGTCAGCAACACAACGTAGAACCAGAAATGGTTCAAAAGTTATTAGACCTCGAATTATCGCTTGAAGGGCTTAGCCGCCGTAGCGGCGTGTTCGACAAAATAGGCACCTTGCTCAAACAAGATTGGGGAACACTTGAACAGATTAAAGAAAAGCATACTGAGCTACAAAGTAAGTCTGCATTCGATATTCATAAAGATCAAATAGACAAATATGAAGCTGAAATACTCGCACTTGAAAAACAAACCAAGGTGGAATTCTAGATGATTATCAAAAGCTTGGTGATAAACAATTTTCGAGTATTTAGAGGCGTTCATGAAATAGACCTCGAACCGAGAGTACTTAATAAGCACCGAACAAAAGCAGCGCCAATTGTATTGTTTGGTGGTTTAAACGGTGCAGGTAAAACCTCCATTTTATCAGCCGTCCGTGTAGCACTATATGGTCGCGCAGCATTTGGCCGTGGGATGAACGCTGCTGAGTATCAAGCTCAGCTCGATGCGTTAATACACAAAGGCATTGGTATTAGTGATAACAAATCGTCTATCCAACTTATTTTTAGCCACAGTTTAAATGGTGTGGAAAACGAGTACCGTGTTACCCGTGGCTGGCAGCGTGGCCAAAAAGATAAGTTAGTATTAGAGCAAGACAATACTGAACTCAGCAGCATGAGTTACGATCAATGCCAAAGCTTCTTAAATGAATTAATCCCACCAGGAATTTCAGACTTATTTTTCTTCGATGGTGAAAAAATTGCCGAGCTAGCAGAAGATGATTCCGGTGAAGTGTTACAAACAGCCGTACGTCGATTATTAGGCATCGATGTGGCAGAAAGACTGAGAAACGATTTAGCGATATTTCTAAAACGACATGACGCTGCAGCAATGCCTGAAAATATTAAAGCGCAAATAGATAAACTTGAACTGCAACGCAAAGACGCAGAACATCAAGCCGTTGAGCTTGCGAACAAGTCAGCACTTTGCCGTGCAAGAATAGAATTAATTGGTGCAGATATAGCAAAAACTGAAAATGAATTATCTTCACGCGGTGGTGCCTGGGCGCAATCACGTGAACAAGAAAAAGCACATCAGTACGAACTTGATGCTGAACGCAAAGAATTAGAAAAAACCTTAAGAGCTGAAATCGAAGGGAACCTGCCCTTTGCACTAGCGCCAAAGGCATTACAGCAATTGTTAAATCAGCTTGAGGCCGAGAAAAAATCTAAACAAGTTGAACACTTTAATCATGAATTAACAGACTTCATGGCAGAGCTTGAACAAAAATTATCATTTGGATTATCCGACTCATTTGTAGCTATCCAAACAATAAAATCTTGCTTTGAAGAACGACAAGCAGCGCAAAACAATTCTGAGGTCTTGCTTGATATATCTGACCGAGAGTTTGATCAAGTTAATGCGCAGGTTAATAGTCGCGCAAGCGAATCGTATCAACGATTCGACATTGCCCGTAAACGCCTAGAAATAGTTGAAGAACAAATCGCTAACATTTCAATCAATATTGCGCGAGCACCAGAGCAAGAACAACTTGAAGAACAATTAGAACAACTTAAAAAATTCAACAGTCAACGCACTAGCGCGATTGTTGAATTTAAACAAACAACAGAAGAAGCCAAGCGTAAATACCGCGAAGCAATTGACTTTGCTCGCAAGGTTCAAAAACTACATGACAAACATAAAGTCGCCTCAACAGCAGAAGCCTCAGTATCTAATGCGCTTAATACCCATGCATTGCTTGCTGACTTTAGTGAGCAATTAACTGCGGTACGCGTTAAACAATTAGAAACTGAGTTCATTAAGAGTTACCAAAAGCTTGCCCGTAAAGAAGACTTAAAATTATCGGCTCGTATCAATACCCAAACCTTTGACGTTGAATTAATCGATGAAAACCAGCATGTGATCAACCGTAAAGGGTTATCTGCTGGTGAGAAACAGATTTACGCCATTGCGATATTAGAAGCTTTGGGTAAAACATCGGGTAAAAAACTACCGATCATTATCGATACCCCACTTGGCCGACTCGACTCGAAACACAGGGATAAGTTAATAGAGCATTATTTCCCAGAAGCCAGTCATCAGGTCATTATACTCTCTACAGATACTGAGATTGATGAGACCTATTTTGGTAGTGAATACCTTAGGGATGATATTTCCCACGCCTTTGAAATCCAATTTGATGGCAAGACTAAATCATCTAGCTTGAAAGAAGGTTATTTTTGGGAAGCACATACTCAGCAACAAAGTGCTAATCACGGCCAACAACACAAAAAAGTAGGAGCAAACTGATGCTGCCTAATCGCATGAATTTAACAAAACAGACCGAAGAACACTTAAAAAAGCTTAAGCAGTTTACGGGGATTTCACCCAACGTTTCAGCTCGTATTGCCTTTTTCAGGTCAATTGAATCAGGCTTTAAGTGCACTAATTCAGCCACTGTGAAATTAGACGGTGCTTTGGTGCTAGATAAAGTCACTTGGCTGGGTGAAACCCAGCTAGTGACCGAATTGATGATGAAATGGCACTATCCGGATTTAAAAGGAAGAGAACTCATGGCCGCGTGGGCGGCACATGTTGAGGATGGGATTGCGGCGATTAGAAATCATAAACAGCTTCTTGAACTTTCTAATACAATATTAAACTAAAGCTAATACGAATCAGGTTAAACTACTCCTCAAAGCCTTTTAAGCTTTAGGAGTAGAAATTAAAAATAAGATAAGCATCTGTTTAAATATTTTAGTTTAGGTTTAAGATCTTTTTATATGATTTAAATTCCTCATTTTTTATATTGAGCTCTTCAATAGTTTTTACACCAGTACCAATCAAAAGGACATTTCTAAGCCGCGTTCTTAGTTTGGTCTGAACACCAAAAAATTCATCAGTGAAATTAACTGAGGAAATAACATCAAATCGGTCAAAAAAGAAAGACTCGTTTAATTGCGAAATATCAAACTCATTACAACTAATTTTTAAATAATCAAAACAAGCATGTATTCCTAGCGTTTTTCTAAAGACGTCATAATTCCATAAAGTTTTATTTAATGCCGTAAAGAAATGATTAATTAGATCGTATAAAGTCTTATCTTTTTGTTCCAGATATAAATGTCTTAACGGTGATTTTGTTTTTATATCTGACAACATATTCCTACTTCTACCATCCTTAATAGTTTTGCTATGTAAGAGCTCACGATCTTGTTTAGGATTTGATGTAATTAAAGATAAAATACCATCAATTATAGATGCCATCGAAATAGAGCTCGTTGAAGTACTATTGATAACTCCAAGTTTTATCATCCCTTTTAATGGCGATTTATCATCACTCGCTAGTACTCTTGCAAAATAAACTGCTAAAGTCTCAGGAGACCAACTACTTGGCTCACCCTGTTCCATATCAAATTGAAAGAGATTATAAGCAAGGTTTTTATCGACTCTCTTTTGATTTATATTAATATTTGTAAAGATCCTTGCGTGATAGGCTAATGGTAGATCTATATAAACAGAACATAGTAACTCCATATTTTTAGCTTTTGAGTGTTCAAAACCAAAAACTCTATGCTGTCCATCAATAATAGAAGCTAACTTTTTCCCCGTGGGTATATTCAGATAATAAAACCCTTCACCATTATCTTCAATATCCCAACGTTCTTTTGTCGACTTAATTAAATTGCCATCTTCACTGTAATTAGCACCTAGAATAATTGAATTAGGAAAGCTTGCATCAACAGTTTCTGAATATCTTTTGATTTCAGCTAATCTTTTAGGTGTCCTAATCCTCTGATTTCCTCTAAGTTTACTTACAAGCCCACCAATGTATGAAATTGATTCATCATCTGAATCATCAAGAATTTCTGCCTTAATCGTATAGCATGTTTTTAATAAAATCTCAGCGGGGATAGACGCAACATAAAAAGAACCAAGCGGTTGGTCGACCTTAATAGCTGGTATTTTTAAAGGGAATTTAATCATTATTTCTTATCCACTATGTTTTGTACGTCTGCATCAGGATAGCCAGTTGGTGTTGAAGTTTTTATTTCGTCATGATCATCAAACCGTTCATCATTCACATTAGAAAATAAAAAAATAATAAGTGTTAAAATAGAACCAACTGTTACATACCATGAAAAACCTGTCCTATCAATCCAATAACCAATTAAGGTTAATAAAAGTGCAACAGCACCAATAATTAAACCCAATGCGGCCAAATTTGCTTTTTTATTCTTTGAGAAAAAACCTTCGATAGAAAGAGTACCTAATATAGCAACCGTATAGGTGAACAAGTTCTGACTTTCTAGCAGAGTTGCAGTTTCTGACTTATTCGCTAAATACGGCAACCATATACCAACGCCTCCAATAAGAATTATTCCAACAAGAAAAAATGCTATAAATGACAAACTATTCAAGGCGTTTGATAACCTTGAAAAGACTTCATCACCCAAGCCTTCCCATGAGCTTTTACGTTTTTTCACTTTTAGCTCCCAAACTATAATCATTCATGATAACGCCCCCTATAATTATTCTTCACTCAGCTTTATTACTATCAACTTGAACTTCATGTACCTTATATTCAAATTACAATTACACTAGCCTGATGAAAGGACTAAATAAATTTAATTTATATGTTCAAGATTAAACACATTATGCTTAGTACCATTTTTTATGAGTATTAGATACATATCAACTCCCAAAAAGCTTTATCTTTAATGCGCCTAATCTGCTTATCACCATCAATGTACAAACTGGTGTGTTTTTCTAACTCTCGGATGTTTTTCATCAAAAGCTCTTGCTCTGACTTGTCATCTTTATTGAATATACCTTTAATATCCTGGTTTTTTATTTGAGCAACGCGGTGAATTACCCAACTCAAAATGTAGGCAGAATAATCATTGTCACCGGTTTTAAAATGGGTAATGTCTTGAGTCGATAAGATAACCCCAACCCCGTATTCCCGACCTTCTTTAAGGATCTTGCGCAGGCTTGGGAAATTTTGCGACATAAAATTATCGGCTTCATCGACCAAGATCAGCTTAGTCACTTGTCTAAACTCACCTTGCACAACTGGTTTACCTTGTTTCTGCATTTGCGAATAAAACAGATCAAGGGTTAAGGCTACGATCAAATTTTGTATTTCTGGTGGATAACCCGCTAATTCGATGACCGTTACACCATCAATAAGCTCATATAAGCTATTCATGTTTTCAGGCTGGTCTTCAAAGATTTTAAAGCGAGCTAATTTTGACAGTGCAGCATATAAAGAGTCTTCTTCAACTTTATCTTGAGCCAGAAAGATTTGCCAAATATCTTCAACCGTTGGTGCTGGTTTAGTCCAGGTTGATGGCGATTCAGGTCTAATACCTGCTAACTCATAAGCTTCTAGGATAATATTTTCTAGTTTAAGCTGCTGACGTGGGCCTAATCCGTAAGCCTTCGACATAGTTTCTGAAAAACCAGCGGCTGTATGAATAGGTAACATTGGCGTATCGCCAAATAAACTTAGCGGGTTATAAGGCAGTTTAAATAATTTGTACTTTTTGCCATTAGTCGCGTTAATAAACTTGTCGTCAACATAATCTGATTTGTAATCGAAGATTAAAATACCAATGGGTTTACCATCAACATTGTTATGCTGATTACGATAAAGCTGAGTAACAACCGACTTGGTACACTGCGTCTTACCCGTACCCATGGTGCCGATAATTCCTGAGTTGGTGTTCATAAATTTCGCTGTATTCGTTGGCTCCCAATACACAGGTTTATTACTGGGTAACTCATGCCCGACTAACACTTTTAATGAGTCAGTCGCTATTGGCTTTTCTACAACAATTGATGGGGATTTTTCAGCGACTCCCTGTAATGCATTAACTAGTTTTTCGTTATCTGAATAATCGACATCAACTAACTCTATGACTTCAGCTTTTACATTACTCCTTGGTAAGACTTCCCCTGTTAGAATATATTTTTCAGGGATGTAACAAAGCTCACTACTTTGAATATTCGCTAATAAGCTTTGTAGTGGCGTGCTGATAAAACGGTTTAAATTGGCACTTGGCAGGCTAATCTGCAAAATATCATCTTCAATAGTGAAATCTTCTTTGGCGTAATCTGCATTTTCAAAAAATGCCATCACAAAACCTTGAGGATAATCAGCTAAATCGGCTACCGCATAATCACCTTGTAACCACCACTCACGATTGCTTTGAAGTTTGCTGAAATGGTCACTTTCATAAACCTTGTACAGTTCAAACTTATCAACTTGCATTAGAATCTGGCGTACAAATAGACCACGGTATAAATGGCCAGCTAAATCATTACGGCCAAATAGATTCTCCACCAAATAGCGCTTAAGCTCTTTAGCTTGCTGTATCCCTTTAGCGTGGGTACGTTTTTGGCCAATCTTAACTTCTAGCGGTAACAAGTAGATATGCTGTCCTTTAAAACCAACAAACAACACATCATCAGAAATAGCACCACTTTTATAACCCTGAGAAAAACGAGAAAACTCACTTTCGCTCATTTTCAAACCAATGTTACCGGCGACACGCAGCATTTCGGCAACACTCATTGGTACCCAGGTAATGTCACTTTGGTGTAATAAACAATTCACGTATTTGTAAGCACCAATAATGCTTTTTTTCTCTTTACGTTCGTTATCATTACAGGTGATCATTTTTAATAACCACTCACCATTAAATGAATTGAACTCATCTATTAGGCCTTTGACACCTTGGGACAATACTTGATCATACAAATCGCGTCGTTTAGTGACGGTTATCGCATCATAATTAGCAGAGTTAGAAAAGTTATCTGAATAATGAATAAGCACTGCATCTTTTTGTGATTTAAAGAAATCCAGCGTGACTTTAGGATCGATAATCACGGTCCACACTGAGTTTTCATAAACCTCTTCTAAAAGCTCAGTTAACTTACCGGCGACTTTTAGTGCTAGGCCATTATTTTTTTCGTACTTTTGCCCGCACCACGCTGCTTTGGCTAGATTATTAAAGTGGCTACTAAGCCTAAGGCTTGGCGTGTCATCAATATCAAGTTTGCTTAAACCGTAGGTAGTAAAATAAGTATTTTGCTCATCGTATGCGGTTTCACCAGCGAGTAAACCATGACAGGCAACACCTGTTTTCTCGGTGAGCACGTCGACAGGAATGGGCACTACGCTGGTATCATTTCTAACAAAACTGATGTGAGCATAATTAAAGCTAGTCACATCGTCAGCTATTTTAAATTTACTGTAGGTAATCCTATTTTTAAGCATGTCTGCGATAGCATCTGCTTTGTCTTTTTCACTTCCTAACTCAGCGAGGTCTTTTAACTCGTCGTAACTAGGCGCATCTGCAAATTCATCAAAGTAGGTGCGTTGCAGTTTTTTGTCATAAATATTTACGTGTACTCTGTTAGCATTTTCTGGAGATTTCTTTTTAAAGTAATCAACCAGGCCTAAAAACAAAGAGGTGTTATCGGCATTATTTATCGAGTTGATATAAAGCGTTTCTTTGCTGCCTTTACTGAATAACACATCAAAAGCTTTAGTAAATTCGTTGGTTTTTTGCCTAACCAATGGTCGTACATAACTTAAACTCACATCTTTATTGGCAACTAAATTACACCACATGCGGTTTTCAGGTACTGCTTGATTATAGGCAAATCCGTCTTTAACATGCCACACGAAAGGAAGAAGCCCTTCTGCATTTAAACGTTTTATTGTCGCCCTTGGTAATGTACTAAAGCTATCATCTTCATCATTACTTGCCTTACTGACTAACTGTGCAAAATAGGCCAGGCTCAACGGATGATATGGTGTAATGTATTCTTGGCTTTCAAACTCAGCAATACCGATATTAACCAGCATAATCGCCTCTGATGACAACAAGGCTTTAGTCTCTAGCTGGTCAACTTCTTGCAGGTAACAATCCACTATAGTATTGACCAATTGAAGAAATTCTGGCCCCCAAGAGCAAGTGCTAATTAATGCTTTTCTATGGTCTAGATAATCAAATAAATCGGTGTAGGCTACATATAATGCATTAAACGGTGATTGCAGATAGTCGAGTTTTACTTCTGGCCTTTTGCCAACTTGGGTTGCTAGTGTACGATTGTCTTGTAATTGGGCTTCCCAGTTGAGTAATTTTTTACGATCACCATTTGGCGTTAGGTCTTTGCCATCAATAACGACTTTCTCTTTAGCTCTGTTATACAGCCCATTAAAGTCATCGTTGTATAAACGGTTAAACAAATTGGTGTCTAATACTAACGGAAGGCCAAGTGTGTCTGACGAAACCGCACCATCCACCTCGAAATTTAATATGCATTCACCACTTTGCACTGCAAAAGTGAGACTGTCAGTTTCATTGGCAAATTCTGAAAAATCAATTGTTTGAATCTGGTTTACGGCAAACGTTTGATTAGATTGCGTGACCTTCGTAGTGGTACCTTGCTCTGAAATTTGTAAAGTACCAGCATTGGTTTGCAATGTGATAAGTTCTTTACGTGGAGCAAGAATAAAACTATCCGCTAAATCATCTAGATAAAAATAGCCTTTTGGTATGACTAGTACGCGATATTTAAACCGCTCTTGTGGCTTTTCTCTTTTAAAATCAACACTAAAATACATTGGTTGCTTGTCAAAAACACCGACAATTTCTACAATACTGTGTTTTTGCGATCGATTATTTACGTCGAGTACAATGGGTTCTTTAGTATGTTGTAATTTAAGTTCATTTTTTTGAATTTTACCGCCGGTGAAATAAGCTTCAATTTTGAAATTTTTTGTATCGTCTGGCATTTCAATAATTAAATGACGCTCTTTTTTATTTTCTCGCGCTTTAAAACTAAGACCTTCGATCGTTTCTTTTTCAAATGAGAGCAAGTTTTCTTTGTTTGTCCGGCGCTCTTTAATTATTTCACCAAAATCAAGGTCAGCCAGATTGGCATCATCACCAAAATGTTTGAGGACGAATTTTTCACCAAGATCTAAATCGCCTAGTTTTTCGACTAGCTCTTGTGGATATTTTTCAACTATCTCACTGATGTTCTGATACAACTGATGATTTTCAGATAATCGCTTATCTATTTGTGCTGTATCATCCCACTTAGCGATAGTATTATCGTTAAAAAGGCCTAACTCACTAAATTGAATGACACCATCGTCAAGTGCCTCAAAAAGCTCGGTAAAACCGAACATTGTTGCGCCATCTTCAATAATCAGTTTAAAACGATGATCAAGTAAACATTGTGATATTTGATCGGTTCCATTTATGGATGTGATCAATTCACTGAGTGATTGCTTAATTGTTGATGGGTGCCAAACTTCGCCTGGCTTACCTAAATCTCGAGCAGAATTGATAAGCGTATCTAGGTATGAATTATGTACGACGAGCAATACACAGTCACCCAATTGACCATCTTGGCTAGACACCAAATCGCGCAAGTGGGAAATAAAGTTTTCACTTAAACCATTTTCGGTTTCGCTGTGTACTACGGGAATAAGCTTTTTATCAGCAAATTGTATCGCCTGAAACTGTTGGTCAATATCAGATGTCACAATTGACACTGTGGTATCAGTAACTCGTAGCAAGGCTTCGTATAGCTTTTGACTGTTAGTGCTGTCAGGCGAGCGAAATTGAAAACGACTTTCACCCTCAAAACCTTTTTTGGCCCACTTACAAAAGTGTTCGACTAAAAAGTCTTCATATTGTTTTTCTGACATATACTGCATCTCCGCTGTCACTCATTCTTTCTACGTTACCCATGCGTTCGAATAGCTCGACTAAACACACTTCACTGCTTTTATCAAAAAAGACACCGCGACTTTGAAATTCTTTTAGAAGCTCATGAAGCCTTATTTTATCTCGATTACCGATAGCGATATTGGTTAGCAGTAAGAGATAGTCTTGGTTTAATACAAGGTATGAACCAGCGCGCTTTCGCCCTTGTTCAAACGGTCTTATTAGGGTTTCTCGTGTTGCTTTAACAAAGTTATTGAAAGCCGTTTCTCTTGTTGAGCCTTTTTTAAATTGCTCAGTGAATAATTTTGCCAATGTCGTTAACGCATCACTGTTGCTGCTAGCTGGCTGAAGTCTTTCTATTAATTTTCTATCTTCATGAAAGCTTTCGGCATAGTTGTTAAGCACATCAATATCAGCGGCAGTGATTTCTGTAAAGAGTTGCCAAAACGGTAACACCACGTCTTTTGTATCTTGAAGACTTTCATTTAGCGCTAGATAAGGAAATAACGCATAACTAGCTTCAATAACTTGTTTATGACCATGTAATTGTAATTTGGTACGTTCTTTACTGGCTTTTTCACTGTCTAAGATGAAGTAGCAGTCTTTAACGGACGGCGCTTTTGCCCAACCTTTTATGTTTAGCGATAATTGCGCCGTGTAAAGAAATCCATATAGCTTTAAAAACGATTTAATGTTTTGTAAAAAATGTTCAGGATGACTGACTAAAAAGTGTAAATCTTTTTGGAATAACTCACTCAGATACGGCAAATATGGTATGTGCTGCTTGGATATTTTTTTGCTCACACGAGTCACTTGTGGCGAGTCAAAAACCGCTTTTATTTCTTTCTCTAAGAAGTTGAGATGTACTGATGGTGGTTTATTTAATTGCATACTGCCCATTAAATTAACCAAAAGAGTCGTTAAGCGCTCATCACCTGCATTACTACTTTCAGGATTTAAGACTTTTAATGCCTGCATTTCGGGGGCAATATTTAAAATTTGATGATTATCAAAGTACATTTTCTCAATGATGTGCCAAAACGGCTCTCCATCAAGTTTATTCGTTAATCGGGTCTTACAAAGTAGCTTAAAGTCATCGAGGTTTTTAATCGATTTTTCAAGCTCAAGGTTGTGTAAGGCCTTAATAAAAAATCCAACGACTGTATCCCAATCATATTTGTTATTGGCGCTATTGGCAGACACAGGGAAGAAACTAGCCGCACTATTATTTTTAGGTTGTAGGTCTTTTTGTAATGGCATTGTTTATCCCTCACTTACCATTATTTCATCATCATCACATTCTAAAAGGTACTTGTTACCTTCTCCGGTGATCACAAGCTCGCAAGCCGATTTAGCTTCCTGGATTATTTCACTCGCTAATTCATCCAATAAAATAACCGAGTTTTTATCGTGTTTATTAGGTCTGTAGCCATTATTGATATTAATGAGTAAAGACAATAAATTGATGTTTATTGGTAGTGCAAACTGTTTTGTTTTTAGCTTAAGTCGAGCATTAAACAACACACTGTTTGTGGCTGTATTTGCTTTTATTGCGTTCGAGTCCATTGATAAATCTGCAGGCGCTGCAACTTGGTAATCGCCAAAGTCGGACAATAGAAAATACTTTTTGCCTAGCTTAGGTGCATTGCGATTTATATAAGATCTTATTGCAGAAATTAGCGTGTCTCGATAAAAGGTTTTTAGTAAGGCCTTTTGCTCGGGATTATCTCTGTAGTCCTTGTGTAGCTGATAGATAGCAATGTATTTCTCTATGAGCGACTCGTTATAATCGTCAGCAAAGTTTATGTGATAATTATTAGCAAAATCATCATGCCTTAAAATATAAAATAATCTTAAGTATTGAATTCCACCAGATAGATTTTGAATACCAAATTGTTTAACTTTTTCTTTAAATTCAGAGAATTCACTGTTTGGCAAACCCAGATCATAAGCAAGAATGAAGCGGTCGATTTCTTTTGTCCTGTAATGGCCTGGGTCGAAATCTTCTATCTTGCTTGCTAGTTCATTGTCGCCACCGGCAAACAAGTTATCAAAAAGATAACCATCACCAACAAGTAACTCGTGGATGAAATCGAGCAATGCTCTTGCTGTTAAAAATTGATCGCGCATTAATCTGGCTTTAAATAACAGTTCAATGATGACTTGCTGTACAGAAGGAAGACTCAGCAATTCAAAGTTTGTAATAAGCCTTTTAGCATCTGGTTCATCATATTGTTTTTCTTTTTCTAAAAGCTGCCTGATGATGTTGTCTTGTGGTTGGGTAATTCTAACTAACAGTTGTTTAGCAAACTCTGAATTAAAGCCGTTTTCATGAATTTCAAATTTTGGATAGTCTTCAAAATTGATGAATTTAATTTGTTCGCTTTCGAATTTGTTATTTTCTAAATAACTGGCTATGGCAGATTTAACATCTGCATTTTGCCCTTCTTCGGCATAGTTACCCATCATGCCGGCATTGATACCAACAACTAGCGGGCATTGAGCAAGGAAAAAAGCATCAAACACCTTATCTAGTGTTTGTATTGCAGTGCCTTGAGGATCAAAACTATGAGTGGCATCGAGATGAAACGTAATTCTTTTACCAAACTTAAGTTTCGCTTTAGTTAGCAACTCTGACTTGCCATCACCACTACTTCCACACAAAAAAAGTAATTTTTTATCGTTAGCACCAAACGATGAAATGCATTTGTTTACTGTCTTTTCAATCGGCATTTCTATATATAAGTGCGACTTTACTTGATGATGTAGATTCGTTATGTCGTTATTTCGCTCGGTTGATACCGCATAAGGCGAAGCCATAGACATGACACTGAGTGCTTCTTTTAATCTCATAACGTTCCTGTTTGACCATCATGCTTCAAATGAATTTAAACTATGAATCGTGATACCACTTGTTAACAATAACAACTGATTAAAAATTAATATGCTATTAGGCATCAGTTTGTCTATTGCGCATGAAATGGCAGTACTAAGCGAATAGTGATTTGGTGAGCTAGTAAAATAACTGACGTAAATTTCGACAATTTAGAGAGAGGCAGAAATAATATTGAAATAGAAAAACTGGGCATTTTTTGCCCTCCCTATAAATGACGTAACTATCCTTGATGAACATAAGATACTGCTATATCTGATTTTTTCAAACAGTTTAAACCCATGTTTTTAAATAAACTTGAACATAAGTTCGATTTTAGCGTATTAAAACATTGAATCGTTCAAAAAAAGAACATCTTTTGATTTGTTAAATTTGACTCAATGCAGACCTTTGCACGCTTAACGCAGGTATTAAATGGCTCTGATTTTGTTAAATAACCCCACTTGAACCTTTGTTTAGGTCTGTCAATATTGCAGTTTGAATAATTACGATACTTAATCAAACTGCTTGTTTATAAAATCAATTTCATCATCAACCAGTGCAGGTTTTTGTTCATCTTCAAGTGGGCATGTTGTCACAATATCAACGTGTTCTAAATTGGCGCGTATTACATTAAATTCAGACTGCTTAGACAAGCAATTTAGTACATCTCGGCTAAATTCGAGCATGTATTGTTGCGACACCTTTAATCTGTTTTTTTGTGAAAGCAGTAATAACGTTGCATCACGTTTTAGCTTAGACAGTTGCTGGTCTTTTTTATCTTCATGATGTGACGCAATCACTAATAAAGAAGATATATACATTTGCTGTAACACATCATCATTTAGCTGTCTCATGGTAATTACCTCGCGGTTTTTTTACAAACCAGTATTGATCCCTTCACCGTCCGGTGCGACATAGAGCCACTCATCGTCTGCATTGTTATTGGTTGGCAAGTTAATCGTAAATGGTGGAGTGAAACGATCAAGTACATTGAAATTATCGTTGTAAGGGTCGACTACAGACTCTGCACTTAATAAGTTTATGTTAGCAACACAGTTTAGTGTGCCTTGTTGTATGCCTAAACTAGTCAGTAGGTTATTGACTAATCGGTTATCAATTAAATCTAGGCCCAAGATATCGAATGTTTTCGTTATTACTGTGTATGTAATAGAGCTCACTAAATCATCATTATCTTCAAGTTGGGTACCAATTGGGCAACAAATATCCCCAACCGTAACATCAACATTTGGCGTTAGCCCTGTTCGAGATAACAGACCAAACACGGTATCAACTAAAGGCTCAATCCCAGGAAGAAAACGGTCTAGAATATCCCCTTGAGACTCTGTACCTGCTGGACAGCTATCACATAAAGGATTATCTACCGGTGGTTCAACATTAATGACAGACAAGCCAACTTCAACCCCGACCAAACAACTGACATCGGCTTCGGCATCATTGACCTCAAACGATTCACATGGAGTACCAGTCACAACCCGTTGCGACATATAACGCGATTGAATATCGCTAATATCAACAGGGCATTGTAATGGCGTTGAACGATATAAATGACCAATAATACCGTCGTCCGATCGGCCAATGGCATAATTAGGCCCGCCTTGAAGCGCATGCAAATAACTCACGGCACCGGAAGCAGCAATGTTATCAACGCCTCGATTGTCTGAGGTTTCATCGCTAATTCCTTTAATACAAGGGTTACCAGTACAGTTAGGTGAATCGTAATAAACTGGTTCACGTGAGGTAAAACGGTCGTCCCTTACCCCTAAAATTGCCCGGTAGTTTTTGTGTGCAGGATCGGGCGCTAATGGTGCAACGCCGCCATCAATAAACGGTACAATTGGGGTTTCGTGCTCATTTAAACTGAGCATTTTACCTAACTTAACCCCATTACTGTCAGCAACGGTGATGTCTCTGTTTTGCTGTGCCACTTGAGATTTAACCAGCGCGTTTCTTACCGCCGATATACCCACAAAACTGCCAATAATTAAAATGGTTGTGATTAATATAAGCTCAATGGTCAGTACAAAACCAGCCTGCTTCCTTAACCTGGTTGATATGTTATTTATCATGGTGGCGGCCTCTTATAATGAATCGGCTAAAACGCTCAGCAAATCCATAAACTGAATTGCGGCGGGGAAAAAAACCAACACCAGAAACATCGGAAAACACACCAATAACATCGGCAATAATACTTCTAGCGACTTTCGATTAATTTTACTGTTTACCAATTGTTGGCGTTGCTGTTGTATTGCACTGAGTTGTGATTGCAGACAATTGATTAATGGTGAGCCAATTTGCAAACCAATGTTAATAATAGCCGCCAATTTATTCAGATTTTGCACCCCGGTTCGTTTGGCTAAATCCGCAAAAGCGCGTTGTCTATCACGACCTGACTCTAATTCTAAAGACAGCAGTAATAACTCATCTGCTAATGGGTGTTCTTTGGTTAAGCCATATTTTGCCGACAGCCTAAATGCCTGGCTTAAAGGCGTTCCGGATTGTAAATACACCACTAATAAACTGATAAAAAATTCTAATGATGCATCGATGCGCTGTTTTCTCATTTGGCGTTTTAACAGTAACCAGCCATCTAACATGAAAAAAGCAATAACGCTGACCAGAATGTGAAGCCATACCGGCATTGTCGGCATAAATTCAATCACCATGATAACGGCTGTAATCGCTAAACTGAGTTTAATAGACCAATACAGCAACCGGTTACGAAATACCGATAAACCCGCTTGTCTAATCAGGTTTGCTGGATAAATGTTGTCTAAAGGTAGTAAGTCACCAAAAGAAGTAATGTCATTGTCGTCGACACGAGTATTGTGGAATAAGTAAAATAACCAACAAGTTACAACCAATAACACGCCTAGAATAAGATCGGTAAAAAGTGATGAATTCATAAGTTGGCCTTTAATACTTTACGTAACCAAAAGAAGCCAATAATTTGTAATAACAACGCAGTGCTTAAGAAGTTAGCGCCATTAGGGTGCTCTAGTAATGGTGCAAACCAATGCTGCTCCTGCGACACAAACAATGGAATAAGTGCATAAGGCATAAGCCCACAAAAGAATGCCGCATAACGTGTGCCTGACATTTGGCTATTAATAAAGTGATACTGCTGAATACGTTGGCGCATAAGCTTAGTCACGGCTTGTAACATGGCATTAAAGTCGCTGCCGGTTTGATGCCTTGCTACCAATGCTTGAGCAAATAATCGGGTGCCTTCGGTGTTGTAGCGATTGACTAATCGATTAACCGATTGGCTGGCGTCATAACCCGATGACAACCGCGTGACAATTTCTGTCAGCTCTGCTTTTAATGGCCCTTTGGCTAAACTGGCTGCGGTTGAAATAGCTTGTAATGGTGACAACCCCGCTTGTAGCGATGAATGCATAGTATCCATTGCATCTACTAATTCAGTTTCTACCCGTTTGATACGCCATGTGACTAAGTCATCTAATACAAAATAACTACTGACTAATATGGCTAATGCCATGATCACCGCGATGCTTTGATGTTGAGGAAACGCCGTGTGAATCGCCATATAGGCACATATTGATAGGGTTAAAATACCAATCAACACACTAATGGGCGCTAAGTTAATGTCTAATAAACGTAATTTTTGGCGTATTCCGCTAGTTAGCTTGGTTTGTGGTTCGAGCTCTTGCGGCTTAGGTTGGGCATCGGCAAACCACCAAACCCTGGCACAAACAAGCATCACAGCAAATAAAATTACCAGTACAATCACTTCATACCAGGGCATAATCTACCTCCGAAAATAGCGAGTTAAGCTCGGTAACATCAAAACCTTTAGCTGCTATTTGTTCGCTTAACTGGCATTGCGTTGCACTGCAAACATGTTGGCCTACGATATGGTTATGGTCTGTTTGCGGTTGTTGTTGAAACTCAAATAGTGGTTTTACCTCCGTTATAGCTGCGGTTTGTATCACTTCACATACACTCACTACTCGACGGCTACCGTCTCTAAAACGTCTAACTTGAACAATGACTTGTATTGATGAACTGATCATATGATCAATGGTGTCACGGCATATTGCCGCTTCTTCCATTTGGGCCAATGAGCGCAGACGATTAATCACATCTTGTGGGTTATTGGCGTGCACAGTGGTTAGGCTTCCATCGTGGCCACAGTTCATGGCTTGGAGCATATCAAATACTTCACCGCCCCTGACTTCGCCAACAATAATGCGGTCAGCGCGCATTCGTAGTGCCGTTTTCACTAGGTCTCGTAATGACACCTCGCCATTACCCTCGCCGTTTGTTCCACGACTTTCCAGTGGAATAACATGCGGATGATGTAGTTGCAGCTCGCCCGTTTCTTCAATGGTGATAACGCGTTCGCTGTTAGGGATAAAGCCGGAAATCACATTAAGCAAGCTGGTTTTACCTGAGCCCGCACTACCAGCGATAACGATATTAATGCCTGCAATAACGGCTTTTTCTAGAAAGGTTAGAATGTCTTGGCTGATAAACCCACTAGACACTAATGTCTCTGCACTAATGGTTTCATGATGAAAACGGCGAATTGATACTACGGCGCCAATAGTACATAACGGTGGAATAACCGCATGTAAACGACTGCCGTCGGCCAATCTTGCATCTACCATAGGATTATTAGCATCTAACTGGCGACCTTGTGCACTTACGATTCGTTCAAGAAATCGTCTTAGGTGCGAGTCGTTATCGAACGCTTGAGTTGTTTTGCGCAATGCTCCGTGACGCTCAACCCAAATCGAAAAAGGACCATTAATTAAAATGTCGGTAACGGCTGGGTCTAACATTAATTCAGAAATCGGCCCTAGCCCTTGTAGTTCTTCAATAACTTGCTGGATAAGGAGCGCCTTATCTGCAGCGTTTAATGGCTGTTGTTGTTGCCCTGGCAATAAATCGATTAGTTGCTCAAGCTGCTGCTTAAGCTGAGTGGGTTGCTTTAAATGCAATGAGTCGTCGTTGTCCATATCATCAATTAAGCTGTTATGGAGCAGTTGCTTAAGTCGACGCATTTCATCGTTGGGGATTGATGAGATGTTCAATGTTGTTGGGGAAAAAATATTATGCTCGGAATTAAACATATCTCACCTCACTGCATTGTGACTTCCATTTGTGCGGATTACTCACGTTCAATACTGACCGTTTTGCGGCTATTACCACTGTGAATAATAATGTCTCTGTGCGTTTGGGCCATGCCCAATAACGGCTGGGTTCCGTTGGCAATATCGTAGGCGCTGTGTAATACAATAGACACAATATCGCTGGCACCAATGCTGGCAAGTGGATAAACATCTCCAGGTCTAACGGCCATGACTAGCGCTAATGCGCCATTGGATGAGCTGGCACTTTGGGCATTTAAACTGTCGATTGCCCCTTTGCTGTTATTGGTCTTTTTGGGCGGCTTAAGTACGCCGATTAATTGCACGTTGCGAGCAACGGTTCTGACACGTTTACGTCCGCGGACTAAAATATCGAATCGGTCGCCTTGATTGAGCTTGGCAAACGGCAGGCCTGTAGGTAATTGTGAAAGTGTGAATAACACCCGGCCCTCTGGTACTGCATACGATAACGATTTAACCGTGGGTAAAATGAGTTCGTTAGCAAACACCACATCACCTTTGCGTTTGGCAACATTAAGTACTTTGCCAAGTAACTGCTGTGGATTTTGTACACTTTGTTCAGAATCATCTTTATCTGTTTTTCTCCTTGTTAATACTGATGAAGTAATAGTGTCACCGGCTTTTAAATCTTGGCTTAACACTACCGCAGTGGTTGTAGATAAACGATCTACTTGACGAATACCCAGTGCTGATGCCAATACGCCGGAGGTGACGAATAGTGCAATGGCTATTGTCGTACTACCTGTGAATTTGCGTTTCATGATGCACCTCTGCGTTATGTTGTTAATCTAAAGATTAGGCGCCGATTGCCTCTGTGTGAGACAACCGACGTAGACTTAGATTAAATTAGTTATCTAAACTACCGTCAGCCTGAGAGGCCGAAGCAGCACCTGCACTAGGTGAATTTGAAATCAACACAGCTGATTCAGCGAAGTCGGTTGCAACAAACTGGAAGGTTGCACCATCACCTGCATTTACATCGACTGCATCGATAAAGCCTGAGCCACTGATTTCGGCCGTATTTTCAGCATTAATGATGCCGTCAAATGCGTAGCTTTGGTCTAATGAACCAATCGCTTCTGCAACATCCTCTAACTCAGCCGTTACCGAATCTCGCATTGTAGTAAGTCCTACTACTAAGCCTGCTGCCATGACAGTTGATAATAAAATCAACTCAGATGTCATAACAAAACCGCCTTGCTTCTTATTGTTTTTAATCATTGATTTAATAGATTTCATAATGTTTACCTCATTTATTAACTATCATGTTCACAGCCATCAACTGTTGTACTGTGAAAGTGGGTAGAGAATTAACTTGCTCTGTTACATTAAGAGGAATCTAGATACTGCTATAAACTGCCTCTGTATAAGTAATTGCGAACAACATGCCAATATAGGATATTCATAAGGTAAATTTTAAAATCGTTATTTGTCATGCACTTATGTTTTTAAAATTGATTTTTCATACAATGAGATTATCAACAGTATCGAATTGAAAATGGATATGAATTGCAGAGTGAATGGCAAAATGCGAAAAGTTGCAAATCTACTGTTAATCCAATTTTTACGCAGTCCATTAATTCAATAGCGTGACTCATGAACACTGGTTCTGTGAGTGTTATCAGTACGGTTATCAGTACGTTTGCATTCCATGCTTAACGCCTGAATCATCAATCGGATCTACATTCACCTGTCATTAGTAATTACATTGTTAGATAACTGAGGCCCTTATTAGCGACGGCTATTGTCGACGGCTTTAGCAGCACCATTGGTTTGCGGTTAGTGTTGCTGCATTTCTAAATGTTTGGCTCAAGGTGATAAGTGATTAAGGCCAATGTCATCCGTTATTACCGTGTTGCTATTGGTGCCAGGGATATCGGCTTGGGCATATTCTCTGAATGTGATTTTTTGTAGCCTACTGCAACAGCTAAGGTGCTAATTCATTTCAACGCGGTAATCACTTAACTGATACTGAGTGAGCTGTTGAGCTGTTGAGCTGTTGAGCTGTTGAGTAAATTTTTATAAATACTCTTACACAGAGCAAATCAATACGATATTTACTGGCTTATCGTTACCAACGGCAACGTTTTGGCTTAAGCGAATCGTTAGTCAGCTCTGTATTACAGATTAGAGCATTGGCCTAAAGCAAAAAGTCCCCATTTGGGGACTTTTACAGACTGAGTTATGACATTACAGACTACTTAACTGGACTCGACACTCGGGATGATCACTTAAATACAGCAGTCTCGACAAACTTTGTCGGTGTGCCGGCTGGTAACTCAGGGTATCGGCGTAAAAATGACACGCTTGCGACCAATTTGATTGTGCTTCGTGAATTAGTCCTAAGTGGTAACTGGTTCGCCATACTGGAGCGCCTAATCGGTCGGCGGTAGCAATCACGGCTTCGGCTTTTTCGTAACGACCTTCTAAATAATAACTTGCCGCTAATGTCGCATGCAGTTCAGGGTGATCCGGTTGTAACTGCACTTGTCGTTGTAATACGGTTCTTGCCAGGTTGATATTCCCCTCTTGCATGGCCAGTTTACTGCGCAAAATGGCTACTTCGGATACTGGTTGTTGTTGCGATAACAACCTATCTAACACCATTTGGCTATCAACATCACGACCAATTTGATGGTAAACAATCGCGGCTGTAAAACCAATTTGTTGGTGCTGTGGATAGGTCATTGATAATGCACCTAGGTCGTTCGACAAGCGTTCACAGTCACTAATAGCAGACTGATAACCTTGGCAATTAACACCATCGGTTTGATTTACATTGTATTGTTTTAACATCGCCGTTAACTGATCATCTGGTTGATATTCACGCTTAGTTTGGCTGGTACTACACGCACTGCTGACTAAGGCAACCACAATCACGGTACTGAGGCGGAAATGAGTTAAGGTCTTCATAATTAATGTCCTCTTTATAGTGACGAGTCAGCTAATGGAAATTGCATGCTTTGTAGCATTTCAGCTGATGTTTGGAATTGCCATAAGGCAACATCATGACGTGGCTCTCTTACCAGTGTTGGCGTCACAATAATAATTAACTCGCGGGCGGTATCGGCGTCAGACGATGACTCGGTTAACTTACCCAGCAACGGAACATCGTTAATACCCGGTACAAAGTCACGTGAATCGCTTATGTCACGGCTGACTAATCCACCGATGATTAATGGCTGTCCATCACGTAAGCGCGTACTGGTGGTCAGGTTTCTGACATTGAATGCACTAGTGGTTAATGATGACCCTGTGCTCGACGATATTTGTTGGGTTAACAAAGTGTCTGGTGTTGAAATACTAGGACTTAAATCTAAAGTGATTAAGTCGTTTTCATCCACCATTGCTCGTACTTCAAGCTGGATACCAAACGATTTAAACTCGGTGCCACTAAATACCCCTTGGCTATTACCCCCATTGGCACTACTAATTCCATTGGGTGAAAATGACGTTGGCACTGGCACTTCACCACCGGCTCGGAATACGGCTTTTTCTCCTGCTAAGACGGTTAACGTCGGACGAGATAATGTGCGTGAGATACCGTCTTTTTCTAACAATGAAAACAGTAAATCAAATGCAATCTCACTGCCGCCCACTTGGAAGTTGTTCACCAGTGCGCCACCTAATACCTGCAATGCATTTTCGACTTGGCCTGAACCCAGTGCTTGATTAGTTGCGCCATCTAAACCGAAATTACCGTCTGTTTTGTTGTAGCCTTGAGTGATCAATGAAAAGTCAGGACGCCATTGGGTTAAACTGCGACGATTCACTTCGTACATTTGAATCGCTACACGAACCTGGGGTAAATCGCGGACTTCGATGGTCGACAATAATCTACCATTCGCCATAGACAACAACTTGGCTCTGGCAATATTTGACTTCACATTGTTACTGCTAGATTTTGCATTACCGCCTCTATTTGATGACGAATTACTGCTTACCTGTTGGCTTGAGCTGATTAACCCACCCGACTCATTGGCGATAACGGTAATGTCATTACTGCCTGCTTCTATTTTTCCAGTGATTGAATTAATACGATCTCCAGTGAAAAGGCGCGATGCTAAATTTAATACTCTAACGAGGTCAACTTGGGTTTCAACCTGACCGCCTAGTAACAAGGTGTCGGCTTGATCATCAGGCATGTCGCCTTTTTGAATACGACTTACCGTGACTGATTCACCACCTAATTGAATAATGGCCTTTTTGACTTTTTCAATCATGCTCATTGGTAATACATCAACTTGAATTAAGTTGATAATAGCGGCGTGGCCTACACTCCCCCGATTAGACTTACGCAGTTGTTGCGACGGCAGACGAATATTAGGACTTAAGTCGGCCAAAAAATCGGTAGGTGATTTCATGATTAAACTATTGTTATCGTTGATACGGTTTTTACCTGCATCTAAGTAATGACGAGCGGCAGTTTCAGCGGCTAATTTATATTTTACCGTTGGCACTCGGCCCCTAAGTACCAGAGCTGCGCGATCAGGTGCTAATGTTAGGCGAATTTTAGGGTGAATATCACTGAGCGCTTGCCTTAACACACTCAAGTCTTCTGTGACACTGAATAGAAACGTTTCAGAGGTGTCGTCGGTATACCAAACAATAAGGCTGGTACGGCCCACTTTTTTTGCCAGTGCCAGTACTTCATTTTTATCGAGTACTTCAACTTGCATAATGGCATCTTGGCCAATGGCTACGCGTGAAATGCTTTTTTTAAACACCAAACGTGAATGAGTCCACTGGACCATTTCTCGGATCATACTGGACTGGCGGCCATCTGCTGTTTCAATAAAATCTAGGCCTTTAGTGCCAGAAAATACTGACATGCTCACTAGCAACAAACAGATTGACGTTACACAGAGAGATTGTTTCATGGTTCACCCCTTAACATTTAACGCGTCATTTAAGACAGTACAATGATTAATGCAGGAAGCTGGCCACAAAATTAAAAATATATTAGTTATTTTAAAACAGTAGGTTAGATAGTTATTTATCGTTATTAAATGTTCTGACTTACATTACTCTCAAATCGATTCGCATTTTGCGACGCACTTAGGGGGATGAGCCTAGCAATTTGAATAGCTTTTCAAATGGCAAAAAAAAGTTACCGATTAAGGTAACTTTTAAAGGTTTAGAAAAGACTATTAACTCTCAGCCCAGCTTTTCATTTTTCGATAAATAGTTGATGCGCTAATGCCTAAATAAGCTGCTGCTAGTGGAATATTACCGTCACATTGGTCAATGGCTGCTTCAATGGTATTTTTCTCTACTATCCAAAGCTGAACAATATTATGTGGTGAAGGTTGTTGGGTATTAACGCTATTGGTTGAGGTTCTGGCCGTGATATTAGTGGTTGTTTGATTCGGCTGAATACCATGGTTATTGGTAGGATGGCTGACGATTGAATGACCAAAATTACCTGGTAACATGCCCTGCTGTACAGTCTGACCATCATAGATCACCACGATATTTTCGATCACATTTTGCAATTCACGAATATTACCAGGCCAATCGTATTGCATAAAGGTATGCTTAACGTCAGCACTAAAGTCAGTAAATTGTTTATTATTCTCAGCCGTTTTAGACTGCAAAATATGATTTGCTAGCAATAAAATATCATCGCCACGCTCACGTAATGGCGGCAACATAACCGGGATAACATTGAGTCGATAGTACAAGTCTTCCCGAAAACGCCCTTCACCGACTTCTTCTGCCGGATTACGGTTCGTTGCACAAACGATGCGGACATCACTTTGTTGCAGATCGTTACTGCCCACTTTGCAAAATGTACCCGTTTGTAAAAAACGCAATAATTTTGCTTGCAAATTTAATTGCATTTCACAAATTTCATCTAAAAATAGCGTACCACCATTGGCGACTTCGACAGCACCTTTACGATCCGTTAATGCGCCACTGAATGCGCCTTTAACATGACCAAAAAACTCTGACTCAAATAGCTCTGCAGGAATAGCCGCACAGTTAATGGCAATAAATGGACCTTGCTCGCGAGCACTGGCCTGATGCAAACCAAGAGCACACACTTCTTTACCTGTACCGCTTTCACCGGTTACAAACACACTGGCTTTACTGCGTGCAGCACTTTCTAATAAGCGAAAAACGGTATGCATTGATAACGATTCACCAATAAAGTTCATTCGCTCGAGCGAGGTTGCTTCTGGCTCTACAGTAATGGTTTTTATGTCTTGATTTTGTTGCTTAACAGCATTACCTACTGATGTGGTTAGGCGTTCTGAAGTAAACGGTTTTTCAATAAAGTCATAGCCACCTAAGCGCATTGCATCAACGGCAACATCGATAGAACTGTTTGAAGTGATGATAATCACTTTGGCTGAGGTGTCTTGATTATTGACGTATTTCAATACTTCTAAACCACTAATGTCGGGTAAACAAACATCTTGCACTAATACAGCAGGCATTTTTTCTTTAATCGCCACGAGTGCAGAATAACCATCGACAAAATGTTGCGTATCAAAACCGGCCTTTTTCAATTGGCTGCAATATAACGCTCCACTAGAGAGGCTGTCTTCAACTACGTATACGAGCGGTTTATTGTGTTCATTCATTACCGACCTTCCCTACTCGACTAACGAGTGAATATGCACGTTAAATACATTGAGTGTTTCAACTAAAATAGCTATTAACTGCTGAGTTTGTGGGATAAACGCTTGGCCAATTTCTATTTGATATACCAGACAGGCACTTTTCGATAAACGTTCTGCTCCATATAATGCAGCAGTGTTCTTCAGGATGTGCGTCACGTTATTAATCTCTTGGTATTGTTGTTGCTCTACTGCCGTTTGCAGATTTAAATGCAATTGAATTAATTCTTGTTCAAATAAATTAAGCAAATGTTGATAAGTTTCAAAACCTAAATCGGACAATAAATTGTCTAAGGTACTTCGCTGCATGATTGGGCATGCTGTTATTGCTGTGGGTTCTAACATTGTTCACCTCATGGTGGTTTATATAACCACTGCGTTATAAGCATAATGAGCAAAAAGCATTAAAGTCGCGTTTTGGCTTGTCTTATAGGGTAAACGCAAGAGTTACGCCAAGATAAAGGAAACAATTTTACCGTTATTATTCAGTGAATTAATTAACCTCATATTATAAACAAAGGCTACTTAATTTACAGTCGCATATTGATTCGCATTTTGCAAATCAATATGCAGCTTCAGTATCTACAAAAATAGTTTGGTCATAAACGATAAACAAAATATGTTAACTCCATAGGCTAAGGTTCTTTTCTAATGTTTGTGGTTTACCCAATAAGTAACCTTGGACGACATCGCACCCAAGCTGACTTAATATTTGCAGCTGGCTTTCTGTCTCGACGCCTTCTGCGACAATATGTAATCCAAGTCGTTGCGCCATGGCGATAACGGCGCTGCATAAAGTGAAATCTTCATTATTGTCTGCAATGCCACTGACAAAGCTGCGATCTATTTTTAGGCCGTCAATATTGAATTTTCGCAATAAACTTAATGAGGCGAACCCAGTCCCAAAATCGTCCAGCCACACTTGTACATCTTCTTGTTTAAAGGCATTAAACACTTTACAAATGGTTTGGGGATCGTGAATGAGTGCGGTTTCGGTTAATTCTAATTTAACGGCAGACGGCGGGATTTGGAGTTCGATAATAAGAGACATGAGTTGTTCATAAACATTAGTATGCAGCAACTGAACTGGGGATACATTCAACGATAAACAAATGTTTTGCATGCCCTGGTTACGCATGCGCTTTAAATCTAGCAATGCTTGTTGAAATATCCAACTCCCTAGCTCTAAGATTTGTCCACTTTGCTCAGCACAAGGGATAAAGTCACTGGGCGAAATAACCCCAAACGTTGGCGAGTCACATCGAACCAATGATTCAAAGCCGACAATCCGACCTGTTTGCACTGAAATAAGCGGTTGATACACCATGCTGAAACAATGTTGTTTTAATGCCTCCTCTATAACGTCGGTAAGGTCATTCCAATTTGAGTTACTTGCATCTTCATTGATCACAGTTTGTTTTTGGGGATACATATCTGACTCCAAAACGATTAATACCTATGTGGTAATTAATAGACAGCAAGAGTCGAGCCAAAAAAACGATTATTAATCAATCGATAAATCACTGATATATAAAGCAATAACTGCAATGAAATTAGTTAAGTTATTTTAGGTAGTAACTTGCCATTCTGTTTGCAAAATGCAACTCAAATTACAAAGCAAACAGATGACTACTGTAGGAATTTAGACAGGGTTTGTAAGAAGTGAACTTTGTTAATCGGTTTTGAAACATAATCGCCCATACCGGCATCCATAAAGCGTTTTTTATCCCCTTCCATAGCATTGGCGGTAAAAGCAATGATGGGCGTTTTTTTGCATAAAGAGTCTGCACGAATGAGTGTAGACGCGGTAATGCCATCCATTCTTGGCATATATATATCCATTAAAATAACGTCGTACTTTAGTTTTTTGGCCGCTTCAACGGCCTCTATTCCATCATTAACAATATCAATATTACATTGCAGTTTATCGCACATCGCTTGCATCACTAGTTGATTAGTCTTGTCATCATCGGCGAGCAATATTTTGACATTTCTATCGCGAAGATTGAGATTGCTAATTAATGTTGCTGAGTTATATTCAACCGGTTTAGCTAGGGTAAACGGTATACCAATAATGATTTCGGTACCGCTTTGTTCTTGGCTGTTTATGGTTAATGTCCCTTGCATTAACTTAACTAAATTATTACTGATTGCTAAGCCAAGCCCAGTACCTGAGCTGTGTTTTATTGCACTATTATCGACTTGAGTGAAGGGTTCTAAGATGTGATTCAGCATCGTTTCAGGAATACCAATACCGGTGTCGGTAATGGTAATTGTCACGCTCACTTGAGTATCTGAGACTACATCGTATGTTGCGGTTAAGTTTATACTTCCCACTTTGGTGAATTTGATCGAATTTGATAATAAATTAAGCACTAATTGGCGTATGCGGCCTGGGTCACCGAGCAAACTTAACTCTTGTTCAGGTAATGATAAATTAAGCGATAAACCACTCGCCTCAGCATTTGTATTCATTAAGCTGCAGGCAGATTGCAGTGTGGTCGTTAAATTAAAGGGTTCAGAGACTAAGGTTAACTTACCGGCTTCCATTTTGCTGACATCTAAAATGTCGTTCAATATTTGCAGTAGGCTATTAGATGAATCTTGCATTGTGGTTAAATAAAATTGTTGCTGCGAATTAAGCTCTTCATCGTCAACCAACACATCCAAAAGGCCAATAATACCATTTAATGGGGTTCTGACTTCGTGACTGACATTGGCTAAAAATTTTGATTTAACTACGTTAGCCGTTTCTGCTTTTTGGCGCGCTTCGATGAGTTGTAGTTCTTTGCGTTTCAACTCAGTTATATCGGTATGGAACCCAACAATACCGCCATCTCGCATTGGTCGTTCAACCATTTTAATCCAACGGCCGTCATTGAACTCAATAATCCGCTCAGGTTGCTGCTTACGTAGGTCATCTACATCTAGAAAATCAGGTTGTTTAACTAAACTGCGTACTGTGGAGTTTTTTCGTAATTCTTGATAACTAATGCCTTCGTGAACAATATCAGCCAGTTCAGGATAAAGCGAAATAAAATTTTGATTATACACCGCCACTTTTTGCTGATTATCAAAAATGATAAATCCATCAGCTAATGCTTCAATCGCATCACGAAAACGTCTTTCATTCCTAACTTGATTAACTGATAAAATATGTAACATTTTACGTAAGTTAGCCGGTAATCGAAGCAAGAAATACATCAGCATGGCCAGGCAGCCACCAGCAAAAATGTATAGCGTATAATGCCACCAAGAGTCGTTAGTTGACTCATCCGGAGTTAAATGTTCAATAATATCAGCTTGCGAAATTACATGTTGATTGTCTGTTTGTACGGCAAGGAATAGGCTCGATGCCAGTACAATCAAACTGATTGAAAAAGCCACGGCTCTGCGGGTCCATAGCGGCGATGGTTTCGTGAGTAAGCTGATTAACCTTTGAGTAAATGAGCTTTGCTTGTCGGTTGCTATTTCTGCACTGCGTTGACGGATCAGGCTTTCAATTACTTTACCAAAATCTTGCAGATGCTGTTTGTCGCTATAACTAAATTGTCTTGGTTTAGTGTCGATAATGCACAAGGTGCCAATACGATGACCACCAGCAGTTTGCAAAGGAAATCCTGCATAAAAACGAATTTTAGGGCCATCTAAAACTAAGGGGTTATCAGCAAAGCGTTGGTCTTCTAAGGTATCTTCAACAACAAATACATCACTGGAATGAATAGCATGGCCACAAAAGGACTCTGCTCTACCTGTTTCGCAAGCTTCTAAGCCTTGTTTAGATTTGAACCATTGTCTATTTTTATCAACCAAACTGACCAAACAAATTGATACATTGAAGTAGGCTTGGACAAAACGAGTCATGTGATCAAACTGCTCTTCTGGAAACGTATCCAGCAAATTCAACTCAAGTAATGCCTTAAGCCTGTTTGCTTCATCAATTGTCGGCTGTGGTTGATCCATATTAGGTCCCTAGAATTATCAAACATCAATAACACTCTATATTACTATCAGTGCTATCGCTATATAGAGTTGATTTGTATGCACAAATCATTGAGACAACCGTTATAAGCCATTTAATTGATCTAAGGTATATTGGAGTTTATCTAACTTACTCCGCTTAACACTATTGGTTGAATTCAAATAGCGTTGGAGTAACTCATACAAGCTGTCTCGATTGATGGGTTTTGCTAGATAATCATTCATTCCTGCTTGAATAAAACGCTTTTTATCACCATGAATAGCATTAGCCGTCACGGCTATAATCGGTGTTTGACTGAATATCTCTCGACCAGAACGAATTTTTTCTGTCGCGGTAATGCCATCCATAACAGGCATTTGAATATCCATAAGGATTAAGTCGGTTTTGTGTTCAGCTAAGTAGTTCAATGCTGCTTGGCCATTTTCAGCACAATGAACCTCACAACCCACTTGAACCAGTAATTGACTTAACACTGCCTGATTGTTGATGTTATCTTCAACGATTAATACATGCTTATCAGTAAACTGCAGTGCCAGTGATGCTGGAAACCCACTCTCGCATGAATGAGTTAACTCTAGGTTAACCAAAGGATCATCTAATAACTCTAATGCCCAACTCAAATGTGATAATTTAAATGGGCCATTAAGCTGAATTTCGTTTTGATTGTTATACACAAAACTACTCTCTTGGCCGAGTAAGTCTATTGAAAGAAAACACACTTTGGTTGATTTAAGGTTATTGATGGCTTGCAAATAATCACGACAAGACTGCAATTGATTTGGGTCTGTTAACACAATAATATCGACATTATCTGCTAGCTGTTGTGGTAAATCAGTCGGGTTGTTAAACGCACTATAAGTGAGACTGTAATGCTGCAACATATTGTAAACGGCTGGATTTAAGCTGTTATTTTGACCGACAACCCAACAATGTGAATATTTATTATTATTAATAATTTTGGCGGTTGAATCACAAATTTTAGGCTCAAGCTTCAGCGGAATTTCAACAATAAAACGACTACCTACCCCAAGAGTCGATTTAACACAAATATCACCGCCCATCGCTTCACAAATCTGACGACAAATTGCCAGCCCTAAGCCACTACCACCATAAACACGAGTTGATGAGGTGTCTGATTGCATAAACGCTTCGAACATCTGTTCAATTTTATCCGCCTCAATACCAATCCCCGTATCTTGAACGGTTATCTGTAAGGTGAGTTGGTCATCATTATTCATGTAATTAACCGATACAACGACCTCCCCTTGGGGGGTAAACTTAACGGCATTGGCCAATAAATTAATTAATATTTGCCTGATACGGGCTTTATCACCAATGATAGCTAGCGGCACTGTTGGCATAATATTTAAGATAACTGATAAGCCTTTTTCTAAAGCTGGGCCAGATACGATATCAATCGCTTCTTCAAGGCAACGATCAAGCTTAAAAGGTTCATTAACAATATTTATTTTACCGGCTTCAAAACGAGAATAGGTCAGGACATCATCTAAGATACTCAATAATGCATCACTACTGGTTCTTATCATGTCTGTAAAGCGTGTTTGCTCACGGGTTAAGCCGCTTTCGAGCAGGATATCAGCAGAACCAATCACTGCGTTCAGTGGTGTACGAATTTCATGGCTTATATTGGCCATAAAACGACTTTTAGCTTCGGATAATTGCTCTGCTTGATATTTAGCTTCTTGTAAAACTTTTAACGCTGCCCTGTTTTCGCTAATGTCGGTTTGTACCGCAATAAAGTGGCTTATGTTGCCAGTGCTATCAACCACCGGACTGGTATTAATGTTGACCCAATAAGGTTCGCCATGACAATTGTAATTAATAATGTCGGTTTGAAAGCTTTTACCTTGGCGTAACGCCTCTGACATTAAGGTTATTGTTTGAGGATTGCTGTCTTTACCTTGCAATAAATGACCCGGTTTTTTACCCATAATATTTTTTAAGATATAACCGGTGCTTTCTTCAAAACTTTTATTCACCCACTCAATGAATCCCTCGCGATTGGTTATCACCACTAAATTTTTGGTATGGCTGGCCACTAACGATAAACGCTTAACATAGTTTTGTTGATGAAGTAGTTGTGCTTGTATATCTTTATGTTGCTGAATTTCAAACAGCGAACCGATGTAACCACCGTCACCGTCTTGCACTAACTTTAATTCAAACCAGTGATGCTGACCGTTTAATAACTTAAGTTGAACTTCAATAATGGTTGGGACATTGTTACGGCTGTAGGCTAATTTATGTAGACACACTTCAAGTAATGCCAGTTGCGTTGACGAACTGATTAACGAACACAAATTCATTTTATCTAACGACTCACGATCATAACCTAATCGCTTTTTCCATGCGGGATTGGTATACGTTAATTCAAGTTGGTCATTACATTCAAAAATGCATTCATCTAAAAGTTCGAGTAATTTAGTTTGACGTTTTTGTGCATGAGAGAGTTTTTCAACAAGTGCATATTGAATTTGAACTTGTTGCTCATCCCTGGATTCATCAGCCATGATTAGCCGCCTTTATTGGTTAGCTTAAGTCGTTCGAATGACACTACTTGGGTATATGGTGGCAACACATCTTCGCTATAAACTGACTGCACAGACGGCTTATTAACGACAATGGATAATCAATTCCTACGTTGTCGTATCAGAGTGAATGTATTTTATATAACAAAGCTTTTATTGCAGCTGCCATTGAACTAAAAACTTTTCTAATGCCAATTTAGTGACTGGTTTTTCTAAATAATGGGTAATACCTTTACTGAACAGGTGCTGGATTTCATCGGGCTCAGTGAGCCCGGTTAACGCCACTTTAGGGGTTAGCCGATTCATTGCGTCATCGTTAACCAGTCTTTGTGCCACATCGCTGCCATACAACCCTGGCATACGTTCATCGAGCAGAATTAAATCAAATGTTTGTTGCTGTGCTAGCGCTAACGCTGAATTGCCATCATTCGCCGACACCACTTTACAGCCGAGCTTTTCAAGCATGGCTTGGGTAGCAACTTGACTAGGAATACTGTCGTCGGCAACGAGTATAGATAATGGCTCTGGTGAAGCTTGCTTGTTAATCATGTTAATAATATCCGTATCATAAAATGGCCAAAACAAAGTTGAGGTTGGGCTAACATCGGTATCTGGAGCATTGACAATGTTACATAATGTCAGCTTGATAACGTCATTGTTATTATCAATATCATTGGTGGTTTTAGACTCCTCGTCAATTAAATCTACACTCAACGCAGACTTCATTTTCAAATGAGTAAAATTAACCAACGAAAATTTAATATACGGCGCTAAGACAGCATTAATCTTGTTCGATCCACTCCGTAATTCGATGAATTGATGAGGAATCGACACTGGCTGAGAAAAAAAGGCTTTCTCTGGTGTGGTGCAGATAGCGGCAATGTCGGTGTTTGTATCAGCATAAATGGCAAGCTCTAAATGCTTACTTTTAGCTGCAACGATCAGCACAATTTTTTCATCCGCGACTTGTAGCACTTGTTTTATCAGTTCACTCAATTGCTGATGCATTAACGTCGGATCGGACTGATATACCGCACTGTAATAGCCTGTTTTATTGATTAAACAAGGTTGAATAGTTTTCCCATGCTCGGCTAATTCTTTAGCGAGCACACATTGAATGAATTCAAGTAATTCAATTTTAATACTCATAACGAACTGCCTCTTTGCTCTCTACCGACAACGAAGAAGCAGCAATTTGTACGCCACTCATACAGAGGCAATCTAACACATTGTTATTAGGCAATAATTTCCAACATCAACCAACATTGGAGAGTCTATGGGTATTTGGTTTGCATGTTGAGACGCAATTTGAATTGCATTATGCAAATCAAATTGCAAAGCGGGCATTATCCACCAAAGCAAAAGAGATAAAATAAGGGACACAAATGGCAATATCTGTCCCAGAAGACTCAACAATGCTAGCAAATGACGTTAGCTAGGTGAAAACAAGTCTTGGCCGAGACTGATTTTCTATAGATAAACATTAAAGCAAAGACCGCATTAATCGGCCTTTGTTTGTAACATTGGAAATGACACCATTCTCAAACTAACTCATACAAGCTACTAACTTACATCGTTACCCCATAGAGATAGGTGCCTACTGTTAACCATTCTGCTTATCAAACGCTAGCCCTAAAGGTTCAAAATATTCCATCATGGCTTGATATATTTCACGGCAGTGTTGTGCGTCGGGATAAGCGCCATGCTTAGCTAGTGGCGAGTCGATAGTACTGTTAACCAGGTACGGATTGGATATATTGGCATAATCTTGTGAATACATTTCAATGCAAGATTCAAAGGCGCGCGCCATCATTTCGGTCGGTTTAGCAAAGTAATGGCAGCGTTGCTGTTTATCGAGTGCGATGGAGCGACGCACATAGTCGTGTGGCTCTTGGCCGTTGGCGCTCAGCAAGGTCACTTTAAATAAGCTAGAGAGTTTATTATTCAACGGGTGAGCGATTATGGATTTATCGGCCAGCCAATTGTCGCTGGCACAAGCAAATAAATTGGCACGACTTAAGTTAGCCCGAGTTGTAGTGGTAGTTTGCTCTGATATTACAAGCGACGACAAATACGGGTCTAATATACTGTCGTCGATAAACATTTTATCGGCGATATAGTGATCGAATGCATGCCAAAATTCATGAGCTAACGACCCTGCTCCGGCATTTTTGGCTAATGCCAGTTCCCGGTATGCTGGTGCATAATGAGCTTGCACACCTTTTTGGCCGCCATGGCCAAAGGCAAAGCGTAAGCTACCGCGTAAACCAATCAACTCTGGCGGTACTGCTAATATGTTGGCTAAGTCGGCTAGTGAGTCAAATATCAAATTAGCCGCAAGTGCCGACTCCTCACGGTTAACCCATTTTCCAACACGGATATGCTGCAAACCAAAAGTGTGTTTAATGTCGAGAAAACTGACCGAATCGCCATTACGATAGTCGGGCCCGATACGTTCAAAATGACGTTGATGATTTAATAATGAATGATGTGAAGCCAAACATACCTCTATTGTCACTAAAGCGATTGCCAAAAATGTTTACACAAAAACCAATGCTGAACCTAGTGACTAATTATGCCATGTTTAACGCCATAAACCGCCCTATAAAAATAAAGTGATAGTAAAAAACACCGCTAACGTAGGCTAATGCCACCAGCACACGACTAGAATAACTATTCATAATTATGCAAAAATAAAAGTATTACCCTCGGTAAATTTTTAACCTTCACTCACTTTAATGCATATTTACTCAAAATAAGTCTGCGCAGGTTACATAAAAGCGACCTATAAACACCGAGTTTATGTTACTGAGCAATTAAGTTGCCTATTACGATACTCATTAAGTGACCTATTACGTCCACCAGCATTTTATGGATCGTCTAGATTACGATTCTGTATTATGAATCTACATTACCACTATTGATTACGGCTCTTCATCACGACCCTTTATTGCTTCTCTTCAATACGACTCATCATTACTTCCCTTTATTACAAGATGCGCCTAAAGCGTAAACAACAGTATTGGGGGTCAGTTAAGTATCACTAATTGGATTCCTATTTAAGCGTGTTAGCAGTACGATGGTTTACGGTTGCTTTTTCATGGAGGATTTATGATTTATACCACGACTGAAACCATTCCTGGTCGGGACATTATCGAGATTGTCGGTGTTGTAACCGGTAATGTGGTTCAATCTAAACATATTGGTCGAGACATTATGGCCGGCTTAAAAAGCATTGTTGGTGGCGAAATCCGCGGTTACACCGAAATGTTATCTGATGCCAGAGATGTCGCAGTTGAGCGTTTAGTTGCCAGTGCGGCACAAAAAGGGGCTGATGCAATTGTGGGGATCCGCTTTACGACAAGTGCCATTATGGATGGCTCGTCTGAAATTATGGCTTTTGGTACTGCGGTTAAATTAGGGCCAAGCAGATAAATACGCCTGAAACTAAACGGGTATTAATAGTATTTGCGTACAACAAATGCTTAAGTCGATTTTTATATCCTTGATGTTAGGCGAGTTTATCGCCGAAATTCTTCTATTGATCAAACATAACTAGTATGACCAAACACAACTAGTATGACCAAACATAACGAATAGGTGATTTTATGATTAAAAATATTTCTTTAGCCGTTGCCGTCTTGTTGGCTTCTGCTCATGCTTATGCGGTAGAAAGCCTTATCACTGTTGAAAGCCATTACTCGGCCAAAGAAACGGCAGATAGGTTTGAGTCGATCATAAAAGACAAAGGTTTTACGGTTTTTTCGAGGATTGATCATCAAAAAAATGCCGCCGGTGTGAACTTAACTCTGAGACCAACTGAAGTGATTATTTTCGGTAACCCTAACATCGGTACTCAATTAATGCAGTGTAACCAACTTGTCGCGATTGACTTGCCACAAAAGGTATTGATTAGCGAGGATGCTGATAACAAGGTTTGGCTG
This sequence comes from Shewanella sp. SR44-4, assembly GCF_014163715.1. Classification (NCBI taxonomy): domain Bacteria; kingdom Pseudomonadati; phylum Pseudomonadota; class Gammaproteobacteria; order Alteromonadales; family Shewanellaceae; genus Shewanella; species Shewanella sp. SR44-4. Next base: position 132,041 of record NZ_JACJDU010000003.1, read on the forward strand.
TCGTATAACAATCCGCAGTACATTAAACAGCGTCATAGTATTGCAGGCTGCGATAAGGTTATTAATAAAATCTCTGGTGTCCTCAATACATTAAGCCTTGCTGCAACATCTAAGTAGTTATTTCGCAGCTAGTCGTTTGAGCTAGTCGTTTGGCCTAGTCGTTTGAGCAAGGCTATTGGCGCGAACATTTTGAACGAGTAAATTGAACGAATATATTGAACGAATATATTGAGTGATCATTTATAGCCACCAGCTTATTAATTCAGAGCGAGTATACGAGGAATAAGCAAAGCATGGCGATGATCACTCAGCCATTGTGTTTTATCGAATGACGATTCTTATCGCAACACAGAGTAAACAAATCGAATCACATCAGCAGTGGCACAACTTCAAGATGGTATTTATCAATATTTTATATCTATATTTTACATCTATCTTTTTCACAAGAATTTACACAAGAATTTACCAGAAAAGTTATATAAAACAATCGATTTAGAGGTTTTTAATGAATAGTGAAGTGGTATTAATCAGCGGTGCGAATAGAGGTATTGGTTTAGCGTTAACAGAGCAATATCTTGTCAACGGTTGCAGCGTCATAGCAACCTGTAGAGATGGCGCAACAGCGACTGAGCTTTTGTCGTTGAAGGCTCAGTTTGCTGACAAATTATTGATTGAGTCAATGGATATCACGAGCTCTGAATCAATCCAGCGCTTAGCGAATAATCTCAGCCAACAAAATATTAGTCTCGATTTAATTGTTAATAATGCGGGCTTTTTAGATCGAGATAATCACAGTATTCACGCTATTGATTATGCTAACGCTGAAATGTGTTTTAAAGTGAACGCGCTCGGGCCATTATTTTTAACACACTGCTTATTAGAACTATTGAATAAAAATCGTTTATGCAAAATAGCGATTATCTCTTCTTCTAAGGGATCACTATCACAAGTACAAGGTGTCGACTGGTATGGTTACCGAATGTCTAAAGCCGCAGCCAATATGTTAACTGTGAATTTATCGACTGAACTGGTTAATGATAACGTCGCGGTGGTATCTGTTCATCCTGGTTGGGTGCAAACGGATATGGGCGGCAGCTCTGCAAAGGTAAAGGTTAATGATTCCGCCCTTGGGATTATAAAAGTGATCAACAATTTATCGATTCACAATACCGGTCAGTTTTATGATGTTAACGGTGAGCAACTGCCGTTCTAATCAGCGCATCAATCCGTACAACAAACTACCGACCGCTTTATTGGTAATTCATTGGTCAGATTTGGGCTACTGTTAGTGCGTAAAGATGGTGAATATGATGTTTTTTTATTAAGCAATTAGCCAACAAATTGACCGATATACTATTAAATACTCGATAATGTGGAATGATGTTTGTGCGTGGCTTGCCTTAAAGATTGAAATAGGTAAGATGTTGTTTTAATGTCTTTATCGTTGATATTATTATGATGTCTGAGTGTTAACCCACACAGTGTGGCAACATCGATTAAGTCGACAGTTAATCAAATTAAAATTGATACAATTAAGATGAGTTTTATCTTTTCCTGCCGCATAGCGGCTAAGCTCAACAAACCCTTAATGTTGATTTGCAACGCGCTGCATTGGTAATGTTTTTAGTCATTACCATGCAAGGTAGAATCCTAAGTTCGTTACGGCATAGCTTAAGCGAGCGTTATATTAAATGAGGTTGCTACAATGGAAACAAAGCCAATAATTTATGACAGATTTACTTGTAATAAATGTTTTGATAAAAGCAGCCTTGATTTTGATTTCACCATGGCTTTTCAGCCAATTATTAACTGTAAGACCAATAGCATATTTGGCTATGAAGCATTGGTACGTGGCTTACAGAATGAATCGGCCTTTTCGATCATTTCTCAAGTCAACGATGATAATCGTTACCTCTTTGATCAACTTTGCCGCGTTAAAGCCATCGCACTGGCGGCGAAACTAAAGCTAGATTCAATGCTTAGCATTAACTTTCTCCCAAATGCCATTTATAAACCTGAGCGCTGTATTCGCACAACCTTAGAAGCCGCTAAAGAATATAACTTCCCAACCAACAGAATCATGTTTGAATTTACAGAAAATGAGAACATTAGCGATACTGCATTTGTTAAGAGTATCGTTGAGTATTATAAGCAATCAGGATTTATCACCGCACTAGACGATTTTGGTTCTGGCTATGCCGGTTTGGGACTGTTGGCTGATTTTCAAACCAACATTATCAAATTTGATATGAAGCTTGTTCGTAATATCGACCAAGATAAAACCCGACAAGCTATTATAAAAAACTGCTTAAACTTGTTTACTGAACTTAACATTACCTCTTTGGCTGAAGGCGTAGAGACAATAGAAGAAATGCAATGGTTACGCGATTGTGGCATTGAGCTGATGCAGGGTTATTTATTTGCTAAACCTGGTTTTGAATCCCTCCCGCTAGTTGATTTTGACGAGATATACCGCAGCGAAAGTCAGATTAAGACTCAACCTACTCTGAGCTTAAATGACGGTGCGGGTATATAAGCTTAAGGTCGATACTCATCATTACCTCAATGCACATTATTATTTATGCCATTGAGTGTATTCAACACGAGTATGGCGCCAGTGTTCAAAGGCAATAGGGTTAGATGTTTCGTGCATAGGTTGAATGGCTTGTGGAATTTCTTAGTTAACAGTCTGTGACATGACCGGCATCGAAATAGCGGTAAAGATTATCGCAACTATGGTTAATCTTATTTTCATGCTGCTGCCCAATATTTATTGAGCCTAAATATTTCTACACTGCGTCATTAATGCGCCTATGCTATAGGCGTAATACTCTTTGTAACAACAAAAACGCACTATCACCATGGTTTAATGGTTAAAAAGCAGTTCATACATCTGTGCCTAAGCAAAATTTAGACGATAAAGCGTGCCTCTTTTTTGTAAAAATCAGAGAGATCACAGACCGTTTTCATTTGTATTTGAGGGGCACATTGTCAACTTTCGGTTTGCTTTGCATGATAATGTTTATTGTCACCATGATAACCAGCAAATAATTTGTTAATTATGTTCAAAAAATTTTGGAAGTTAATTGTTAAACCCTCTATTGATAACATTTTATTATTAAAAGGATAAGTTTTAATAATTTATTGTTTAGCCTTGTTCACTGTATATTACGTCTATCGAACATCATTCATCATTCATACGCACGCCTTATAGTGTAATTTATCCGATTGTTTATTCGGTTGTTTATTCGGGAATGGGCACGTTCGCTGATGCGTTTAAAAGATGTCGCTTAAAGAGAGAGTTATGAAATTTTTACACACTATGTTGAGAGTCATTGACCTAGAAAAATCAATTGAGTTTTATACCCATATGCTAGGCATGAAAGTGCTAGAAAGAACCGAAAACAAAGACTATCGCTACACCTTAGTTTTTGTGGGTTATGGCACTCAAGCAGACAGCACCACGATTGAATTAACCTATAACTGGGACACCAATGAGTATGACCATGGTAATGCTTTTGGTCATATTGCGCTGGGTGTAGAGGATATTTATAGTGCCTGTAATGACATTAAAGCACGCGGTGGCAACGTCACCCGTGAACCAGGACCGGTAAAAGGTGGTTCAACCCACATCGCCTTTATCGTCGATCCTGATGGATACCAAATTGAGCTCATCCAAATTAGCAAGTAAAGAGGAATACAGAATGAACAATGCACTATTTCAACCAATACAGCTCGGTAAACTCTCTTTAAACAATCGTATTGTGATGCCACCAATGACACGCTCACGCTCAACCCAACCGGGTAATGTGGCTAATGAGATGATGGCTGAATATTATGCTCAGCGAGCATCCGCGGGTCTTATTATTACAGAAGGCACCCAAATATCAGTCATGGGCCAAGGCTACGCATGGACGCCAGGTATTTATTCTGCAGAACAAATTGCCGGATGGCAGAAGGTCACCAAAGCGGTTCATGCACAAAATGGCACTATCTTCGCTCAGCTTTGGCACGTTGGTCGAGTGTCTCACCCTGATAATATCGGTGGTCAACAACCTATTTCGTCTTCTGCACTAAAAGCCCAAAATGTAAAAGTGTTTGTGGATAATGGTACTGACGAACCTGGTTTTGTTGACGTGGTTGTGGCTCGTGAAATGTCTAAAGCTGACATTGAACATGTGATTGGCGAATATCGTCAAGCAGCGTTAAATGCGATTGAAGCCGGTTTTGATGGCGTAGAACTGCATGCTGCTAACGGTTATTTAATTAACCAGTTTATCGATTCTGAAGCGAATAATCGTATCGACGAATATGGTGGTAGTATCGAAAACCGCCTGCGCTTCCTGGGTGAAGTGGTTGGTGCAATGACGCAAGCCATTGGCGCTGATCGTGTTGGTGTTCGTCTTGCGCCATTCACATCGCTAAATGGTACTGTTGATGCAACGCCGATAGACACCTACATTGCCGCGGCTGCATTACTTAATAGCCTCAATGTGGTCTATATCCATGTGGCTGAAGTTGATTGGGATGATGCCCCAGAGACACCAACAGTATTTAAAGATACGGTTCGCGACGTTTATAAAGGTGTGCTTATTTATGCGGGACGTTACAACGGCGAAAATGGATCTCAGGCCATTGATGCTGGTGTAGCGGATATGATTGGTTTTGGCCGACCATTTGTCTCCAATCCAGATCTGGTAAACCGTATTAAGCATAACTATCCATTAGCCTCTCACAACCCAGAGACATTATTTGGTGGTGGTGAACGCGGGTATACTGATTACCCCGAATACAGCCCAAGCTAATAGTAATCACACTGTTTAGTTGAGTTAATATGTGAGCGATTCTGACGTAAGGTAGGATCGCTTTATACGTATACATCATTTATTTATCACGACATATCTTTTGGTTTTCTCGTATCATTGCGACTTGCCAAGAGCCTTGCCCCTTTTCCCATCCCTCAGCTGGAACAAACGGTTTGATGAAACAAGAAGCGTTGCGCGGCAAAATATCCTTATTACTGGCCACAATGCTTGCGGCTGTGGGATGGATATCCTCCAAACTTGTTATTTTAGAGATGCCTGGAGAGGTGTTTATTGCTGCTCGCTTCTTAATCGCGAGTCTGATTTTATTGCCTTTTTGTTATAAGCAGATTTATGCACTCAGGCCTAAGCAAATTGCCGCGCTTGGTGGCGTTGGCATGGTATTAGCCGCTTCGATTGAAGTATGGGTTCACGCGATTACCATCTCTAGTACTTTGTCTGAAGGTGCTTTTATCATGAGCCTGGCGATGATTATTGCTCCATTTATCTCTTGGCTATTATTCAAAGTTAAACCCAACCGCATGTTTTGGATATCGCTGCCTATTACTTGTATAGGCATTATGTTATTGACCATCACAACTGGCTGGGAAGTTGATAACAGCCAGTGGTTTTTCTTATTATCATCGGCACTGCTGTCATTGCATTTTGTATTGAATAAGCGGGTCTTGACCAATATAAAACCGTTAACATCCATCTGCGTACAATTATTCATGGTGGGCATTGTGGGTTGCGTGATTATGGCTGCGGTTTCACCTGAACATTTTGAGATAAATGGTCATGTGCTATTTTGGTTTGCGGTATCAACGGTTATCGCAACCAGTGTGCGTTATTTACTTCAAACTGTCGGTCAATTTAGCGTTAAAATTGAAACCGCTTCGCTGATCATGATTTTAGAACCCATTTGGACATTAATATTGTCTATCAGCTTTCTTGATGAGGTAGTTGAAATGCAAAAGCTCATTGGTGGCGGGGTTATTTTATTGTCACTGTTTATTTACATCAAATATTCTAAAAAATAGCGCGTAAAAAGCTTTATTTACAATATCTATAACATCACAACATCTGCAACATCTGCAACATCTACAACGCTGAGTATATCGATGTAGTAATAACCTATTTTTCGGTTTGTTAACCACGGCGTTGTATTCGCTACGCAAATGCATACGGTGGGAGGTACACAACGCCTTATACACTGAGGTGTAACCCAATTGCTGAGACTAAGCTGAGATGAGTCTATAAACGCTACTGAAAGGTCATGATGACGAGTAATAGACACATGTAAAGACTTTGTATTGATGTGATTGATGCTAAAACACAGTGAAGTTAATGATTAATCCCAGTGTTGAACTGAGATTAATCATGCCGTGCGGACTAAACATGTAGAGCGATAGAGAGCGATTTCAGATGAATTAGCTAAAGTTTTCGTGGTAAGCAATCATAAAGTCTTCTCTTATTAACTGCTCTAAATGTATGGCGCGTTCGGTGGGGCAAAAAATCATGATATGCACATTTTGCTCGCCGTTGATGCCGCTGGTGATATGAATATGCGGTTCGCTGCCAGGTAAATCGACACCAGCATGTTTTTCTATCACACCGTTGTAACGCTTAGCCACTTCGATAAAGTCTTCACAGTGCTGTTCTATTTGACGGGTTAACCCAGGAAACAGTGTATAGAGATTAACAAACTGGACCACGGTAATGGTTATGTTGTGGTAAACATAACGTTTCATAAAGTTGAGGTTTTTCACCGCATAGGTAAAAAACATACTGTTAGGTAATGTCGCGGTTTTACCGGTGTAATGATATTGACCTTGATCAAGATCGATCTCTTGGATAACGGTGGCCATTAAGTTATGTTCAATCACTTCGCCATATATTTTCCCTACTTCAATCCAATCACCAATCACAAATGAACGTGAACTCGCGCGTTGTATTGAGCCGGTAAAGCAAAGAATGATTTCTTTTGATGCTATCACTATGGCAATGGCAATGGCGGTAACAGACAGTGCAAACTTGCTAACTTCGGATTGCCAAAGCATGAACAAAATAACCAGTATTAAAATGAAGGTGCCATTTTTAGTGCGTGACATCCATTTGCGTTGCACATCAGAAAGAAAAGCGACGTCGCCACGAATACTTGAAATGATAAAACGTTTTATCACTGAGATAAGCATTATTATTAACACCGTTAATAATAATTTGTGTTCGAGAAAAAAATCGACGATCAAAGCTATATTATCTATCAAACTTGTTACCTACGTTGTTTTTGTTTCCACACTCATGTGCTGAATTACGGACATTCCGGCCGTCACTCTATTGGCAATAGCAGCAGAAGACAAGGTAATTAGGCCATAACAGTATGAGGTCTAACCTGGTGCAGCAGTAAAAACTTAGTCAACGTCGGTAAATTAGCCCCTTCATAAACACGAAAAAACCATTAATGTAGCTGACATTAATGGTTTTATCCGTATCTAGATTCGCAATATTGAAGTGAATATTGAAGTGAATATTTTAGCTGGTGATCATTTTAGTTAGTTTGGTAGTAAATAACGGTTGGTGTTATCGCTATAACATCATCATATCGATACCCCAAAGCATTTGGCTGCCCTTTTACTGGCTTAACATCTGAGTTGTCGCTTAGCTTAACTCCCCAATGATTATTACTGATACCATCGAAAATAATATTTATTACGCCGTCACTTTCTTTAACCATCGCGGCAATGTGGTGCTTGGCCATAATGTCTCTTACCTTAGCTGAGCGTGATGAGCACAAATCACACGCTTCTATATTGGTGACATTTTTAAAATATGTGGCATCGGCTGAAGGTACAAACCCAGCTACCGCTGACGGTTGATATTGAATAATACCTGCGGGGGTGAAAAATGCGTTATTGACTCTAAATACATTATCATCTGAGCGCTGAACAATAGTGATATCGACGTTGTCCTTAAAAAAACGACTGATTACGTCTTGCTCTATCAGCAATATGTTGATGGCCTTAACCCTTTGGTCTCGACATGATTTTTCATTGCACAGCACTCTATTGGGCAAACTGGTGACAAATTGGGGATCGGCTTTAAATATCGCGTGACTCATTACACCTAAATTGAAGTTAGCAAAATCATTTTTATCCTCTGCAGAGGTAAATTTTGTTGGATGCACATCAAGCACACCATACGGTGAGGCTAACCCAGGCAATATTTCTGCAATGCCATTTTTGGGTAATAAACCCCGTAAATGATTAATTGTTGCACGGTACTCTTTATCAGAGTCTGCAGTGAGGAAGTTTGGTAAGTTGTTTGCGCTGGCAACTGTCGGCACGAGCAATGAGCATAACAAAAATAGATAAGTGGCTCTCATGGGTGAGTAACATCCTTTTAATGTCATTGTTAACGTCATAGTTAATGTCATAGTTAATGTCATAGTTAATGTCATTGATGTTTAAGTAAAACACATCGTTGTTGTCATAATGTTATAAAAACAAGCAAAGTTAAAGCCGTGTCTAATCAAATTGTGAGTTTATCTTATGGATAAATTAGCATTTTTTGTCCATTTTACTTCGCTGTACGTTGTCATTATTAGCATTCTTTAATCAATGGTACCTGCTCTGTATTCGGCAAACGGATGACTAGTTCACTCATAATAAGCAGAACCGTTATTAGCCGTTTAACCGTGACGTTATCCTGTGGCGGAGATGGCTAGTGATAAGTATCCAACGAGCATCCGCTCCGCACACAACTAGATTGAACAAGATTTAACTCGCCAACATCAGCAAGTCTATAAATAATAACGTCAATAAAATGGTGATCTGCGACAATTTGTCCGATTTCATTTTTGTTAACTTGATCAACATCATGTATTCGACGATATAGCCCTACATATGCTAAGGAAATATCTTACAAGTTGATTTACATCAAAGACCATTTTTGGCTGAGTTTTAATATTGATACCGATGGATTGCAACTAATTATTAGCCACTGAGCTAACTTAAGCAGAAGGTATCAACATGGACACACATGCAGCCCTTTATAAACAGGGTCAAGACCGCCTTGATTATTTACGCCAATTTGCCCAACGTCAGCCCGTGTCACTACAACAAAAAATGGCCAACATTGGGATATCTCGTCGAGACTTCATTAAGTGGACCGCGTCGGTCACTGCAATGTTTGCCTTGCCCCTACCCTTTAGTAATCTGGTTGCCGAAGCGGCTGAATTAGCCGACCGAGTACCGCTAATTTGGTTACATTTAGCCGAATGTACTGGCTGTTCTGAGTCATTAATTCGTACCGACACGCCCAACCTCGACACATTGATTTTCGATCATATCTCGCTTGAATATCACGAAACCTTAATGGCAGCCTCTGGCTGGCAAGCAGAAGAGAACCTAGAAAACGCTCTTGAAACCTACAAAGGTCGGTATTTGCTGGCCGTTGAAGGTGCGGTCCCTACCGCCAATAACGGCACCTTTTTAACCGTGGGTTGTAAAGGTCATACGGGTTTACACATTGTTAAGGAAGCAGCGGAAAATGCTGCCGCGATTATCTCCGTTGGTACTTGCGCTGCTTTTGGTGGTGTACAAGCAGCTGCACCTAACCCGACTGGGGCAAAAGGTGTTTACGAAGTGGTCGATAAACCTGTGATTAACTTAGGCGGTTGCCCTCCGAGCGAAAAGAACATTGTTGGCACGCTAATGTATTTCATTATGTTCGGTAAGTTACCTGCACTGGATATGTTTAATCGTCCTAAATGGGCTTACGGCGCACGGGTACATGATAACTGTGAACGTCGTGGGCGCTTTGATGCTGGTGAGTTTGTTGAAGAATTTGGTGATGAAGGTGCTAAAGAAGGTTACTGCCTTTATAAAGTCGGCTGTAAAGGCCCATATACCTACAACAACTGCCCTACTGAGCGTTTTAACCATCACACCAGCTGGCCGGTGTTAGCGGGTCATGGCTGTATGGGTTGCTCTGAGCCGAATTTTTGGGATGACATGGCGGACTTTGAAAAACCGCTAGGACGCCAACTTTTACATGGAATAGATGCCACCGCAGACACCATTGGTGCGGTCATTTTAGGCGCTACCGTTGTTGGTATTGGCGCCCATGCAGTTGCTAGCGTATTTGCTAAGCCTTTGGAGGAATAATCATGAGTAAACGTGTCGTTATCGACCCTATCACCCGTATCGAAGGCCATTTACGTGTCGAAGTTGAAGTGGATGACAATAATGTCATTACCAAGGCTTGGTCTTCGTCGACCTTATGGCGAGGTATTGAGGTTATTTTAAAAGGCCGGACTCCAATGGATGTGGGCTTAATTGTGCAGCGTATTTGTGGCGTATGTACCTATTCGCATTATCGTTGCGGCACTGAGGCCGTTGAAAATGCCCTTGGGGTTAAGATCCCACTTAATGCTAAATACCTGCGCAGCATAATGCAGTCATCACTCTACATGCATGATCATATTGTGCATTTTTATCATCTACATGGTTTGGATTGGGTGGATGTGGTATCAGCATTAAGTGCCGACCCAGCCTTAGCGGCTAAAGTGGCAATGAATTACTCTGATGCACCGATTGCTGCCGGTGAAGGTGAATTAAAAGCGGTACAGGCACGCGTAAAAGGCTTGGTCGAAACCGGAAAACTGGGTCCATTTGCCAATGCCTATTGGGGTAATGGTACTTATCGTTTTACCCCTGAGCAAAACCTCATTGCGTTATCGCATTATTTAAAAGCACTTGAAGTACAACGTGTGGCAGCTGAAATGTTAGCTATTTTTGGCGGCAAATCGCCACATCCACAGTCTATTGTTGTGGGCGGCATAACCTCAGTACGAGACATGTTAAGCCCTGCCCGTTTACAAGAATGGAAACAAAAGCACGCTATCGTGCAAGACTTTATTGAGCGAGCTTACCAAGCCGATATTGTGATGGCAGCAGAAGCATTTGGTACAGAAGCCAGTGTACTTGGCGGCGTAAATGTTAACAGTTTCTTGTGCGGTGAAGATTTTATTACAACCGATGGCGAGTACTTATTTAACCAAGGGGTCATTTTAAACGGTGATTTAGCCAATGTATTGGATATCGACCCGAGCTTGATTAAAGAAGATGTGACTCACGCCTGGTATAAAGCTGATGGTCCGCAACATCCATATCAAGGAACCACCATTCCTGATTACACCGGGTTTATTGAGCGCGACACTGTGTATGGCAAATTACCCACCATTAATGGCGATGGTAAATACTCGTGGGTTAAGTCTCCGCGTTACCAAGATGAAGCGATTGAAGTAGGCCCACTAGCGTGTTTGTTGGTTAACTATGCCCGTGGCAATCAAGTTGTGGTCAATGCGGTTGATGGTTTGTTAGCTCGCACTGGTTTGCCTCTTGAAGCATTGTTTACCACTTTAGGCCGTACTGCTGCACGTATGTTGCAAACGGTGTTGGTTGGCCAGGCCAGTTTGCAAACCTTTGATGCTTTACTGGTGAATATACAGTCGGATCAGTCTACTTACGTTAAACCTGAAATAGACCCAGACCGTGTTTACGAAGGTTATTCGATGATTGAAGCCCCTCGCGGCATGTTAAGTCATTGGATCCGCATTAAAGATGCCAAAGTCGAAAACTACCAAGCTGTGGTTCCTACTACCTGGAACGCAGGCCCTGTGGATGCTAACGGTAAAATGGGCCCATACGAAGCTTCGTTGATTGGTTTGAAACTTGAAGACCCAACTAAGCCGTTAGAAGTCATTCGCATTATTCATTCCTTTGATCCTTGTATGGCGTGTTCCGTTCACGTGATGGATTACAAGAAACACACCCTAGGTCAATTTAAAATTGATCCAAATGGGTTTTAATCAGAGGTAATGGAGTAGGAGGGATAAAAGTATGGAACATATTGCAACCCATAATCGGCAGCTGATATTTACTCCAGCGATTCGAATATTTCACTGGTTACGCGCTCTGGCCATTTTGGTATTAGTGATCACCGGATTTTATATCTCGTGGCCATTTTTAGTGGCACCTGCCAGCACTGATGTATTGGTACAAGGTTGGATCCGCTTTGCCCACATCATTTTTGGATTTTTGTTAACCAGTATTACCTTAGTGCGTTTTTACTTGTTTTTCTTTAGTCGGATTAACAATGAAAGACGATCATTTAAAGATGTGCTATCGCCTCGAAGCTGGATATCGCAAATAAAATCCTATTTTTGGATGGGCAGTTTAGACAAAGCCGGCGTTTACGGACCATTACAGTTTATGACCTATGTGGCCATTTCGTTTGTCGCCTTGATTATGTGTATCACCGGTTTAGTGCTGTACGCCAATGTGTATCATTTAGGTATTGGCGGAATGCTCGGTGATGTATCGGCATGGATAACCGGCCTCTGTGGTGGTTTAGCGCCACTGCGGATTTATCATCATTACTTAACATGGGCCTTCATCATCTTTGTGGTGATCCATATGTATATGGCGGTGTGGTCTGGTATTCGCTTTAAACATAATTCAGTCGATTCTATTGTGTCTGGTTATGACTATCACAAAGTACATAAATAGGATGAATGAATAATTGTGAAAAAAATATTGCTGTTAGGTATAGGCAATGTATTGTACGCCGATGAAGGAGTCGGCGTACATTTTGTCAATTATATCAAAGACAAATACCAATTCAGCCACCAAACTGACAGCATAGATATTGTCGACGGTGGCACCCTAGCTCAAGGCCTTATTCCGATGATAAGCCAGTACGACCATTTGATTGTGGTCGATACGGTTAATAGTGTTGGTGTGGAGCCCGGTGAAGTGTACTTTTTTGATTTTGATCACGCCCCTGCTGAAATTGATTGGCAAGGCAGTGCTCATGAAGTGGAAATGCTGCAAACACTCAACATGATGGACATTGTGGGTGATAGACCTCACACGTTTGTATTAGGCGTTACCCCGACCGTGATTGAGCCAATGACTTTGGGGCTTACACCACATTTACATGCCGCCATTCCGCTAATGGAACATGCTCTGTTAACCCATTTGACCGACTTAGGGTTTAGCCAGCAGATTGTGGCTGATATTACTATTGATGAGGTGATTCCTGACGCCTATAAGCGAGGTTGCTATGTCGATGCATAACATTCGATTTGATTTTGTATGCCAACGCCATGTGCCCTTATATGAGCACTTGTGTAATCAATACCTGGAGCGCAACGAATTTAATATCAGTATTGGTGCTGAATCCGAGCCTCAAACCAGTAAAATACGTTACTTTATTGAGGCCTTTGCTACCCAAGCGCAACTTGAAGCGTTAGCCGATGAGATTGCCAGTGATTTTTTGTTATCCGTTTGGTTACTTGACACTCACATTCAGCGGATTGAGCAACACAGCGGACAGCGAAAACCATTTAAGATTAAACCGCTTTATTCTGGTTTACCGCTGTATTTTTGTCAGCATTGCCAACCACAATTTGGCGATAATCAACATTCCTCTTTTGGTGATATTAATCTGCAATGTCATCATTGTATGGGACATGAAAAACTCAGTCGCGATGAAAAATCGTTAACTCAGGCCGACATCACAGCGATGGCAAACCGCCTACTAAGCCATAAGTCTCTACCCTTACCTATTCTTGGGATCACGTTGTGGTTAACCCCACCCGCGGCCATATTCTCCTCAACCATACAATCCTCAACCATACTCCCCTCAACAATATCGCAAAATGCAGATGATCAACGCATAAACTCATCACAGACCAATGCGCCTATAACCGCAATAACCACAACAATAAAATATCAACGGCCGCGAATATTAGTCTGTAATCCCAATTCTTTAAATAGCCATTTTATTGTTAATGACAGCCAAGTGTTGGCATTATCTAGCATCGAAAAACCGTTACTAAGAGTACGACCAAGTAGTGATCACCCCAGTTTATTAGCGCCACTGTATGAAATTCAATTTGCTGAAAATCGTTTGTTAGTGATACTCACGGAAGTGTTACGCCAAAAAGGCATTAATTGGTTGCATGTCACTCATGATATTGACCAGCATACTAGCCAAGAAGCCTTGCTCAATAAGCCGCTGCGTTTGGCCAGTGTTAATCAACAATGGTTACCCATTACCACCCTAGGTAATGGCACCATACCGTTACCCACTAACGTAACCTGTTTGCATGATGAGCATCATTACCAAGATGATCTGCATACGTTTACGGTTCAAAGTTCTACAACTGACATTAATTGGCGAGTGAGTGACAACGGTGCTAAATCTTCTAATTCACAGTCAGCTTCACCGTTAGCTGTACCAGCTGTTTTAGCAAGCTCTTTAGCAGATGATTCGAGCACGATCACTAACGATATTACTACCAGCTTATGTGCGTTAAATGCCGCGGTACTGCGCTGTGACCCCAATAAAAATCATCATAAAGCACAATTTGTTAAGCATGCTGCGGTATTGTATTTCAGCCAACAAAATACTTGCCAAATTGTCACCCTCGACAGCCAAAGTAAGCCTGAGTTATTTTTCCAATTACCGACGTTGCCGACAACAGGTTATGAGATTTGTCATAGTTTGTCTGAGTCTCCTCAAAAAAGCCTGTTAGATAAGTTTAAACAATTATTTCCCGCCGAATATAATCAATTATTGGACCTGCACATTCAAGCCAACGATGGTGCATTGTCTCAGCTAATGGCTGTTGCTACCCTGATTATTGGTGCCTATCCAGTAGAAACCGCTCAACGTGTGACGGTAACCGAACTTGCCGATAAATTTATTGCTTTAGCGATGGCGCATCATGGCAACAATGCACCACGCATTGACTTTCCACTCACCAAAGGTGCCGCACATCGTAGCCTTAATTGGTGTAAAACATTGGGCTCGTTAATGAGTTTCAAGTTGGCAGGCGAGACTAACTTAGCAAAACTTGCGTTTGCATTTCATGACTCGTTTGCCGACTACTTAAGCCATTGGGTTGAACATTTAGATCAAAATATTGGCGTAAAACAATTAGTGATTGCAGGAAGCGAATTTGCTAATCCGGTGTTAACTGATCGGGTGCAATTACGCATTGGTAAAAACTTTCCGCTGCTGGTTAATCCATTACTGGATTTAGATGGCGTTAATATCGCAATTGGTGGGCTATATCTCAAACAAAGACGTGGATAAAAGGTATCTTAAGGTATATCAGTTATTGCTTATCCTTGTATGAGATTGAGTCCTTATGAAACCATTACAGCAAGTTACCATTATTGTTAAAGGTATTGTACAAGGGGTTGGTTTTCGCCCCTTTGTGTTTCGTTTGGCACATCAGTTAACTTTACTCGGTAGTGTGCTGAATAATCACCTTGGGGTGACGATTGTTTTACAGGGTAATAGCGAACAGATTGAACAGTTTATCGATACATTAGCTAAATCTCCTCCGCCATTAGCGCGAATTGATGCCATTGAGGTTACTCATCAAACTCAATTAAGTTTGTTTGACAAATTTAGTATTATTGAAAGCCATGCCTCATCTGACGAGCATGCAAATGTGGCTATTTCGGCCGACATGAGTATTTGCCGAGATTGTCTTAACGACATTAATGACCCTCAAAACCGCCACTATCAATATCCGTTTACTAATTGCACCAATTGCGGTCCGCGCTATACCATTATTAACGCCCTGCCTTATGACCGATGCAACACCGCCATGGCTGATTTTGAGATGTGCGAAGATTGCCACGCCGCTTATACCAACCCAATGAATCGACGCTACCATGCCCAACCTGTCAGTTGCCCACATTGTGGCCCACAGTTAACCTTTAGCGTTATCAATGCTCGTGCTGAATGTCTTTATGATTCATCGATGTTAATAGCATTAGAGCAAGCCGTTGAAATGATAAACCGTGGTGGCATCATCGCCATTAAAGGTTTAGGCGGTTTTCATTTGGTGTGTGATGCCACCAATAACGATGCGGTTGCAGCCCTGCGCGAACGTAAACAACGCCTCGCCAAGCCATTAGCGATAATGGTGACCAACTTAGCCCAAGCAAAATTATGTGTCAGCGGTACTGAAACGGAATGGCAAGTGTTAACCAGCCCTGAGAAGCCGATTACCTTGATGACCAAACGTGTTGTTAGTAATGATAACAGTGATAATGGTAAAGATGATGGATCAAATAATGGGCCGATCATACTGAGTCCATTACTAGCGCCAGGTATTGATCGCCTTGGAGTATTTTTACCCTACACACCATTACATCATTTATTGATGCAGCGATTACACAAACCCATTGTAGCGACTAGCGCCAATCGCAGCGGTGAACCCATTATTAGTAATCAGGCTGACATTGAACAGTATTTAAGCCATGTAGTTGATGGGATACTCGACCATAATCGGCCGATTATTAATGCTTGTGATGACAGTGTGGTACAAGTGATTGACGGGCAACTGCAAGTGATTCGATTGGCTCGCGGTTATGCGCCGCTAACCATTAATTTGCATACACCAATGCTATCAAACAGCCAAAACAGCGTGTTGGCTGTTGGCGCACAACAAAAAAACACGGTCGCATTTGGTTTTGCCGATAATTTGATTGTATCACCGCACATTGGTGATTTATTCAGCCTTGAAGCAGAGCAATATTTTAGCCGAAGCTTAGCGACGTTTAAGCGTTTGTATGACTTCATCCCGAGTCATATTGTGCATGATAATCACCCGCAATATGCGCCGACACAATGGGCGGAAAATTACCAATCGGAACATCACCTTTTGCCATCTCATTGTATTGGCATACAACACCACTTCGCCCATGTTTTGTCGGTTATGGCGATGCACCAACGCACTGAGCAAGTATTAGGATTCAGTTTTGATGGCACAGGCTTAGGTGATGACGGTGCATTATGGGGCAGCGAAGTGATGCTGGCTGATGTTAACGGTTTTACCACGGTGGCCCACTTTAGTTGCTTTAAGCTCATTGGCGGTGAACAAGCCATTAAACACCCGATTAGAATTCTGCTGGCATTATTGTTTGAACAGATGCCGCTTGAACAAGTACTTTTACTCCCGATTGCCGCTATAGCCGATTTGGGCAGCAAAACTGTCACTAATTTGTATCAGCTGTGGCGTAACAATAGCCATTGTATTGAATGTCGTTCCGTTGGACGTTTATTTGATGCTCTTGCGGTGGCGTTAGGCTTTATTGGTAGCTCGCAGTACGAAGGCCAAGCGGGAATGATGATTGAAACGGCAGCCAATGCCTATAATTGCAAGTCAAATATTGAACCTTTACCTGTAACACTCAACACCATAAGCGACACTGACTCACAACCGATTCAATGGCACAGTAGCGACTTTATCACTCAATTAGTTAACTGTGCAGTGGAAAGCTCACATAACCCTTTAATTAACCAACAAATATGTTGGCATTTTATCAATGCGATTAGCCAGCAATTGGATAGAATTGGGCAGCAATATCCCCAGTTACCGCAGGTATTTTGTGGTGGTGTATTTCAAAACAAAACCTTACTAAGCCAGTGCATTTATGATTGTAAACGTGGCCAACGGCAAGTTTTGCCCAGTGGCCATATTCCCATTAATGACGGTGGTATTGCATTAGGTCAATTGTGGTATGCCATACATCACATGGCGTAGACTTAGGTGTATCAAATACTAATGACAATTTAACCACTGTAAGTAACGTGAATAGATTAATTTTTATCATAATCCGGCTCGCAGCCGGTATCGCTGACGCTGCAATGCTACATCAATGTTGACCTTTAGATAATTGTGGTTTTGGTCACATAATTAACGCAATAACACTGTTGTTCACAGTGTTTATTGCAAAAACTGATGTGTATCAAAGAATCCTTAATCCACTTAACCGACACTAGTTAATAAGAATAACAACAAGGTTAAGGAACATAACATGTGTAAAGATTGCGGCTGTTCAATTACCCATGATCATGACCATACTCTTCATAGTAATCCTCAGCTTAACGATAAAAAGACCTTAGCGGTTATCAATAAAATATTGGATAAAAATGATGTCGAAGCACAACATAATCGTGATCATTTTGCGGCTCATCAGGTCAGCGCCTTTAATCTAATGAGTAGTCCTGGCAGCGGTAAAACCAGTCTTTTAGAATGTTTACATGAATACCTTGATGCTCGCTATGCCGTGATCGAAGGCGACCTTGAAACCTCACGCGATGCCGACCGTTTAATTGCCAAGGGTATCAACGCCTATCAAATTCAAACTGGCTCTGCCTGTCACCTCGATGCATTTATGGTTCACGGTGCACTGCATCACATTAATTTAGATGATGTTGATATTTGCTTCGTTGAGAACGTCGGTAATCTTGTGTGTCCTGCCAGTTATGATGTTGGCACCCATAAAAATATTGTGTTGTTATCAGTGCCTGAAGGTGACGATAAAATTGAGAAGTATCCGGTGATGTTCCGCCGAGCTGACTTAGTGGTTATCACCAAATCTGACCTACTTCCTTACTTTGACTTTAGTATTGACGAAGCCAAAGCACAGTTAAGTAAATTAAACCCAGATGTGGAATTACTCGTTGTATCAGTGAAAAATCCTGATTCGATGAAAGTATTAGCAACGTGGTTTGATGAACATAAGGAATATTAGCTATGTGCTTATCAGTTCCGTCAAAAGTAGTTGAAATTCATGATGATGCAACAGTCACTGTTGATACGCTTGGTGTTAAACGTCGTGTGAGTTGTCATTTAATATGCGACCCGTTGGCATTAGGCGACTTTGTATTGATTCACATCGGTTTTGTGATGAATAAAATTGACCACAATGATGCACAAGAAAGCCTCGATTTATATCAACAAATTGTCGCTGAGATGGAATTGGAGTCTGAGCAATGATTAGCCTCAATGACTTTTATCAAGGGTTTCGAGATCCTCAGACTATTCGTCATTTAGCGCAATTGATTGCTCAACAAGCGGCTAAAACGACTGAGCAAATAAACATTATGGAAGTGTGTGGTGGCCACACCCATACCATTATGAAGTACGGTTTATTACAGCTTTTACCCGACAATATTCACTTTATTCACGGTCCGGGTTGCCCAGTGTGCGTTATGCCTAAAGAGCGAATTGACCATGCCGCTACCCTTGCCTCTCAAGCCGATACCATTTTAGTCACCTTGGGCGACATGATCAGAGTGCCAGGTTCAATGGGCAGCTTGGCGCAGTTTCGCGCTAAAGGCTGCGATATTAGGCCTATATACGATCCATTGGATACCTTAAAAATTGCCCAAGATAATCCTGACAAAACCGTGATTTTTTTCGCTATTGGTTTTGAAACCTCGACGCCAATGACGGCCGCCTTACTGGCACAGGCTGAAGCACTGAAAATAGACAATATCTTGTTTCATATTAATCATGTGCTGGTTCCACCCGCCATTGATGCCGTGATGTCTGATAGCCGCAGTAAAGTGAATGCTTTTATCGGTCCTGCTCACGTCAGCGTGATTAGTGGGGCTCAAATCTACCAATCAACTGTCGACCAATACAAAACCCCTGTTGTGGTGTCTGGGTTTGAACCGGTAGATGTGATGGAATCTATTTTACGTATTACACGTCAAAAAGTGGCAGGAAAAGCAGAGCTAGATAACCAATACAGCCGCTCAGTGAGTTACGAGGGCAATATTGCTGCACAACAACTTGTCGACAAATATTTTATGGTCCGTGACAGCTTTCGCTGGCGTGGATTAGGGCCTATTGCCAAGTCTGCTCTAACATTACGCCCTGAATATCATCATCGCGATGCCGAACGCATTTATGCAAAAGTATTGCCGACAACCGAAATTGATGACCATAAAGCCTGTATGTGTGGCGATATTTTGCGAGGCTTAGCCAACCCTAAAGACTGCAAAGTGTTTGGCCGTGGCTGCTCACCACAAACACCGCTGGGCAGCTGCATGGTTAGCTCAGAGGGCGCGTGTAATGCTTATTACCGCTATGGAGAAGTTAATCATGCCATCTAAAAAGACGATTCAACTTAGCCACGGTGGTGGCGGTAAAGAAATGGATCAATTGATCCACGATTTGTTTTTTAAAGCTTTTGATAATCCGATTTTAACTTCGCAAGAAGACGCGGCCAAACTGAATATGTGTGGTCATATTGCTTTTACCACTGACTCTTTTACCGTTTCACCGTTATTTTTTGCTGGTGGCGATATCGGTAAACTCGCGATTGCCGGCACGGTAAACGATTTAGCCATGATGGCTGCACAACCCGAATATTTAAGCTGTAGTTTTATTATTGAAGAAGGTTTTCCACTGGATGACTTAACCACTATTGTGAATAGCATGGCTGCTGAATTACACAAATCAGGCGCGCGGATAGTTTGCGGCGACACTAAAGTGGTGCCTAAAGGCTGTGCTGACGGACTATTTATTAATACCTCGGGTGTAGGGCGTATTTTACATCCGAATATTTCAGTGCGTAATTTACAAGTGGGCGACGCCATTATTGTCTCTCGTGACATTGGATGTCATGGTGCGGCAATTTTAATGGCCCGTGATGGCTTAACACTTGAATCTGAGTTGTGCAGTGACTGCGATACGCTATGGCCGATTGTTGAACAACTGCTGGTGGCAAATATCGATATTCATGCCATGCGAGATGCGACCCGCGGTGGTTTATCTGCGGTGCTAAATGAGTGGGCCAAAGCCTCGAACGTTGGCATTGATGTTGAAGAAGCCTGCATTCCTATTTGTGATGAAGTAAAAGGCTTATGTGAGTTATTTGGCTTTGAACCTTTCGATTTAGCCAATGAGGGCACCTTTATTATGGCATTGCCTATGGATGTCGCCGAAGGGGCTATTGAGGTGATGCAGCGCTATGGACATTGTGAACACGCAGCAATTATTGGCCATGTTACTGAACGCCATCCTGGCAAAGTGGTGCTACAAACACCTTGGGGCAGCAGTCGCTATTTAGATTTACCACAAGGTGAATTACTGCCAAGGATTTGTTAATGCATGAATACTCGATTGTGATGTCATTAATGGAACAATGCGAAGCGCTTGCACAGCTGCATAAAGCCACACGAATTGAGCAAGTTGAACTAAAAATTGGGGTGTTAAGTGGCGTTGAGCCAACCTTACTGTCGACAGCTTTTGAAACGTTTAAATTAGACAGTGTTTGTCATGAGGCAAGATTAATTATTAATGTTCAGCCATTAGTGTTGCAGTGCAATCAATGCGAACAACAATCGCAAGTAGATGAACGAACCATTGTTTGCCCCATTTGCCAGTCAAATAAAACCACCGTGATTGACGGTGAAGACATGATGTTAATGCAGCTTGTCATGGACACATAACACAATTTTTATTAAAGCGTCATATTGAAATACCCTAACCTAATAACCAGAGTAACCTTAAAAATACAAGGACAACACCATGAAATACTTATCAATTGCCTTTATCCTTGCCACTATTCCATCTATTGCTATGGCGCATGAGGGACATGGTGGTGTTGGACTGTTTCACCATTTAATTCAATTAACACCCGCCATTGCTCTTGTGGCAGTTGTAGCGTTTATCTATTGGAAGCGCAGTAAGTAATTGCCCAACCTGTAGTCAACACGTTATGCGATGCTAAAGCTAAAATAGTTTGCTAGATCAACGCGATTAAACGTTGGTTATTTACCTTGGTTAGCACAACGCTTGAAACGCTGCTTGAAACGCTGCTTGAAACGCTGCTTAAAACCTTGATGATATAAAGGCTGCCAAACAAATAAGCCTTCCATCGGAAGGCTTATTATCTTGTTGCATTGCAAATGTAGACTTAGAACATTTCTGCAGGCATTGCCATTATCGATTTATCACCCTGATTAACTTGTGATAAATGATACTGAGATTTTGATAATAGCTTATCCATATAGAAGTCAGCCACAAACTGCTTTTGGGCAGCAAAGCTAGCATCTTCATGACTTGACGCTTTGTCGGCCATCAATAGCCAGAAGTAACCGTATAAGGCATAACCAAAGGCATCTAAGAAGTCGACAGCACAAGCGTTAACTAATGCTGGTTGAGTTTTCTTGTTGTCATTGACGTAGTTAGCTGTTGTGAGTAACTCCGCAAACACTTGGCTTACCATCGCTTTATGCTCAGTATTAGCCTGAGTTAATTGCGCAATACTTGCATTCATTTCAGTAACAAATTCAGTCAAAGTGGCGACATTATCGTAAGTAATTTTACGGCCTAAAAAGTCGATAGCTTGAATACCGTTAGTGCCTTCGTATATTTGTGCAATACGGGTATCACGAACAAATTGCTCGATACCGGTTTCACGAATATAACCATGACCGCCAAACACTTGCTGACCCATAACCGTGGCATCTAAACCGCGGTCGGTTAGAAATGCTTTTGAAACAGGTGTAAGCAAACCAACGTACCTAGCCGCTTTAGCTTGCACATCGCCACTGGCATACTTTGCTAAATCCAACTGCTTACCGGTATAAACCGATAATGCTCGGCCCGCTTCCGTCATCGCACGGATAGTGAGTAACATGCGGCGTACATCGCCATGCACAATAATAGGATCGGACGTTGCGCCAGTCGCTGAACCTGCAGCAGCAACACCCTGTAGGCGATCTTTAGCATAGTCTGTGGCCATTTGATAAGCCGCTTGTGCGTTACCTAGACCTTGTAAACCAATGGCTAAACGCTCGTAGTTCATCATAGTGAACATACACACTAAACCGCGGTCGGGCTCGCCAACTAAGAAGCCTTTGGCGTTATCATAGTTCATCACACAGGTAGCTGACGCTTTAAGACCCATTTTGTGTTCAATAGAACCCACCGTAACACCATTAGCTTCGCCTAAGCTACCATCGGCATTAACACTGATTTTAGGCACGACAAACAATGATATGCCATTCGAGCCTGAAAGTTTTGCGAGTACTAAATGAATGACGTTTTCAGTTAAGTCATGATCGCCGCCGGTAATAAAAATCTTGTTACCGGTAATAGAATAACTGCCATCATCAAGCGGTTCTGCTTTGGTACGAATACCTTTTAAATCAGAACCAGCATGTGGCTCAGTCATGTCCATTGCACCAGCCCATTGGCCAGAATATAAATTAGGTAAATAAGTTTGTTTTAATTCTTCATTGGCATGTGCGTTAATACATAACGCCGCACCAGCGGTCAGTGAGTTATATAACGTAAACGAATTACACGAGCTGTAATTCATTTCATCCACTAACACGCCAAGCATTTTTGGCATGCCCATGCCACCAAAATCTGACTCACCACAAAGCCCTACCCAGCCGCCTTCTGAAAACTGCTGATACACTTCTTTAAAGCCATCAGGAGTAATAATGTCATTACCTTTATGAACCACACCTTGCTCATCACCACTGCGATTTAAAGGGTGAAGCAGATCACGGCTGATCTTATTCGCTTCATCTAGAATGGCTAATGCAGTATCCATGTCGACAACATCTGCCATAGCTGGAAGTTGTTCCCATGTAGCTTGGGCATCAAATACCTGTTCCAACAAGAATTGCATGTCCTTCAACGGGGCTTGGTATGGGTTCATAAGAGTCTCTTAAACAAATAATTAAAACAGTTGTTTTAATTTATACTAAAGCGCTACAAAAAGAAAAGCTTTTTAGCAATTATCTAACCATAATTTGACGAATGTCGGCTAGAGCGAGCCTTTATCTCGATAGTTTACGTTTCTCAGCCCAATAGGGTTCCAATGAGTTACAATTACCCGTACGATCCTTGAGTTAGCAGCTTATTTGATTGAGATCTAAGGCCATTTTGAACTTTATTTGATGACCCAATAGGTCCAAACCCAAGTATTAAGCCCGAGTATTAAACACGAATATTAAACTCTAGTAATAAACCATAGCGAACAGCACTTTTATGCATACACGTACTGACGAGATCCCCCCATCATCTTCCCAATCTGAGCACTATCAACAGATCACCGTCATTGGTAATGCACATGGCGATTGGCAACCAGCCGACATTGGACATACTTTTATTTTCAATGGGACTGAACATGATGCCGATAACGTTATTAACATTTGTAATGGTCCTTATGCTGGTTCGCATCAGGCCTTCGTTGTCAGTAATAGTTTAGATGACAATCAATTAGTTTCATTGCTAACCGAAGTGGGTGAAAAACTCGAAGGACAACTTAACTGCTGGCCATCTTCGGGATTGGTGACCATTTTATTGATGTCGTTGATGGCAAAACAGGTCAATGTACAACGTATGTCTTTATTACCGTCTTTAGCGAGACCCAATGACATGCCTGCCTCAGAACATTTACCTTGCATGGTGCATAATTGGTTAGGTGAGCGTCGTATTGCATTAGGTTTGCAACTCACCAGTAATAATATTCAGTGGCCCGAATTGTTTGTAGATGATGCCTCTATCCTATTGCTTCACGAAGCTGAACCCGTTGATATTAATCCGTTTGAGGTTCTATTGAGTGATGCGGTTCGTCGACGCCAAAATGAAGTGTTGACCCCAGATAACGCTGACTCGAAATTTAAAATAGCCCAGCGCTTAGCCTTGCAAGTGACGACTGAACAACCTGACAATCTTGATGTGCAATATGCGTTGTTAGCCGCCTTGAGTAACTTACCGAGCGTGCAATGGTTAACCTATGCTAACCAAAGCGATCTCATCATGGCAGAGTCTTTGTTTTATAATCAGTATCCACAAACAGCCAGTTATTGGTACCTTATCGATAATCAAGCATCACAATACTTAGATACTATCCGCCATCACCTTGCTTATTGTCAGCAAGTCATCGCGTTAACGGCAAAACAGGCTAATGCAGACTCGTAAAGTATTGGTTAACACCAAACAAAAACGCCTCTATTTAGAGGCGTTTTGTTGTTAATGATTAATGGTTAATGGTTAATGGTAACCAATTACCACATTAAATCATCTGGAATTGCATAATCTGCATATGGGTCATCGGCTCCACTCACCTGCTCAACAGAGTCTTTAGCGGCTTTATCCCATAAGTAACCACACCATTGTGGAACAAGTAACTTCACTCGTTCTGCGAGCTTATGCGGCACGATGTAGGTTTTATCTTCATAACGGACTATGCCTAAACTGCCATTGAGTAAATCAGCTTGGATTTTATCGGTAATATAAACCGAATAAATTTTGTTTTCTAACGTGAAGTTAAACTTAAGCTCAGCATCACGGGCTACGGTAATGGCAAACTTAGAAAACTCGCTGATTAAACCACGTACTTGACCTTTTTCAGATGCTTCAGCAAAGCGCTTTTCATTCAATGCTTTATCTTTTTTAGCTTGTTGCAACTTTTGCTCAGCAATTTGTTGCTTGAGCTCTGAACTGCCGTCATCAACTTTGGCTTTTTTGTCACGACGCTTTTGTGTTTTTGCATCGCGTACTTTTTGTTTACTGGCAAGACCTGCTTTAAGCAGTTGATCTTGTAATGCATTTGCCATGGTATTTACCTTTAAATTTATCGATTTTTATAAACCGTGCTTGGCGGCTATGTCGCCTAATTCTGTCATTGCAATACTGGCTCCACCCAATGACCAACCACCATCAACAGGCAAAACAACACCGGTAATGTATGACGCCATGTCAGATGCAAGGAACAAAGCTGCATTAGCAATATCTTGACCTTTACCATTGCGTTTTAGCGGCACACTATTGGCCACTCGTTGTTGCAGTTCCTCACTGGGGGCTAAGCGATTAAAGCCTTCGGTATCTTCTATTGGACCAGGTACGATAGAGTTAATTCGTATCCCTTCAACACCCCACTCTAACGCTAATGTACGAGTCAACATATCGACTCCGGCTTTAGCGGCGCAAACATGCACTTGTAACGGCATAGCGATATACGCTTGTGGTGCGGAAATTTGAATAATGCTGCCATTCGGGCGAGATAACAATGGATAAGCTTGTTTCAATACTTGAAAACTGCCAATTAAATCAATATCGATAACCGATTTAAAGCCATTGTTCGACAGCTTTGCCGCACTGGCGGGGAAGTTACCCGCTGCGCCACTCACTAACACATCAATATGACCGTAAAGGTCAGCAATTTTTGCAAAACCAACCGTTAATGCATCGTTGTCACGTACATCGAAACTGACACCTAAATGTTTGGCGTTCGGGTTAGCTTGGATCAGTAATTCTACCGCAGCATTAACCTTATCAATACTGCGACTTGCGACCGCAACATTGGCGCCAGCAGTAGCAAATTGAATCGCAACTTGAAGGTTAATGCCAGATGTACCGCCAACCACAACAACATTTTTGCCTGTGTAATCAAACCCTGTTCTATCAAACCCTTTGTCATCAAACATAGTCATCCCTTATTTCTGTGTGATTTGGTTAATGTAGATAAGTTTCCTTTAGCCACTAGATTGACCAAGTCCATGACTCAGTAAACTTTGCCGTTAGCGCGATAACAAATCAAACATGCAGTGATTGATAAATAGCTTTAAGTGCTGCTAATGGATCGGCTGCTTGAGTGATAGGTCGACCAATCACCAAATAATCTGACCCTGCCGCAATGGCCTGGGGTGGTGTCATGACGCGATGTTGATCACCAGCATCACTGCCTGCGGGTCTAATCCCCGGCGTGACTAAGGTAAAATCTTGTCCAAATGATGATTTAAGCAATTTAGCTTCTTGAGCGGAACACACAACCCCGTCTAACTCTGCTTGATGAGTCAATTTGGCTAAACGTAGTACATGTTCAAATGCAGGGACATTAATACCAAGTAATACTAAATCTTCATCTGACATCGATGTTAATACGGTAACGGCTATCAATATTGGTGCATCTTCACCAAATGATATCAATGCTTTTTTGGCTGCCTGCATCATGGCTAAGCCGCCACTTGCATGCACATTGGTCATCCACACGCCTAAATCAGCGGCGGCGGCAACGGCTTTTGCAACCGTATTGGGAATATCATGAAATTTTAAATCAAGAAATAAATCAAAATTACGACTGTGGATGTCTTTAACCAGATCGGGTCCGAATAACGTAAACATCTCTTTGCCGATTTTTAAACGACACATATCTGGGTCAAGTTTATCAATAAAGGTTAATGCGTCATTTTTATTGTCATAGTCGAGGGCGACTACAATGGATTTATCAGTCATTAGGACTCCAGCGGCAATAGCTTGTGTTAATGCATTTATTATAGGGATTCTATCTTGTGATGGCGACGTTATTCGCCATCGAGGCCTTTTATTCGCTTGATACTGCCCCACTGTTTACACGATGGACAATGCCAATACAAACCGTGAGAAGGGAAACCACAGGCAGTACAGCGATAACTAGGGCGGAATTTAATTTGTTGTTCAACAAGTTGTTCAAGCATGGACAGACTTTGTTTGGCTTGACCATCTTCAGCTTGTTTAATGTGTAATTTCATTAAATGCTGAAAGCCTTTCATGGTCGGATGACGATATAAATTATCGAGCATCATGGTTTCAGCACTTTGATGCTGGCCGAGGCTAATTTTATGTTCGGCGAGTGCAACTACCACACTGGCTCCCGCGCCATCGGCAATCGCTTTGGCGAGCAGCTCATGAAAACCATTTGGATCTTGGGTATCTCGATACACTTGCTTTGCAATTGAAACACCATCGGCAAATAAATTAATATCTGCCACTTTTAACTCTTGTAGCGCCTGCTTACATAGCTCAAATTGGCCAGCATCAAGATACATTTTAGCTAAGGTTAACCAAGCACGGCCGCATTGGGCGTCTTGTTTAATGGCTTGTTGTAGTTTTTTGATTTTATCAGCATCATTATTGGCTTCATCAGCTAACTGACAATAAAAATGGGCCGTGGTGCATTTAAGCACTTGCTGACGTTTACGAGGTAGGCGTTTAGTGATATTGATGGCGTCTTGCCACTCTTTAGTCACTTGGTAGATTAACAGCAGTTGTGTTTCAGCTTCTTCACTGTGGTCATCTTGGCTGACTAAGTTAATAAAGATTTCTTCAGCACGGTCATAAAAACCTGCAGCCATATAATCTTTACCTAACTCCATCATCGCAATGTCACGCTGCTCATTGGTTAAGCTGGGCCTAGCAATCAAATTTTGATGGATGCGAATGGAACGATCCACTTCACCACGTTTACGAAATAACGAACCTAACGATAAATGGGTGTCGATAGTTTCATCGTCAACATCGAGCATGCTGATGAATAAATCAACCGCTTTGTCAGACTCGTTCGACAATAAAAAGTTAAGCCCAGTAAAATAATCTCGGCTTAATTTTTTAGTCTGCTGGCTATCGCTATGACGAATACTGCGTCGTCCCATGTACCATCCATAACCGGCAGCGATAGGCAATAACAAGAACAAGATTTCTAGCATACTAGGCGGCTTGATCCTTAGGCGTTACAACTACACTGGTTGCATCCGCAGCGGTGAGCTTTTTAAGCGCTTTGTTACTTTTACGCAATGCGAGTTTTAACTTTACGATGTGATAACTTGCAAATATCCAGCTGATAATAAACCCGCTGAAAAATACCACAGCAAGCACCATAGGCAATCGATACTGCCCTTCAGCAATAAAGTAACTTAAGGTTACGACTTGTTCATTTTTAGCGCCAAATAATAATGCTAGAACAAACATCAATCCAACCAGTACAACGACAATAAATGATCTCACGCTATTCTCCATGAAGGTGCATCAATATAATGATTATCCAAGAAATTTACTGGGCTGACCAGCATTGACTGCCATTAGATACAAAAAAGCCTCCAATAGGAGGCTTTTTATTCAAGCGTTAATCAAGGATTAACAGCATCGACACGTTCGCGCAGCTCTTTTCCCGGCTTAAAGTGCGGTACATACTTGCCTTCCAAGTCAACAGAGGTTCCTGTTTTTGGATTACGACCCGTACGAGGCGCACGATAGTGAAGTGAAAAACTACCAAATCCACGGATTTCTATACGATCACCGGTTTCTAATGTTGTCGCCATTTGCTCCAACATTTCTTTGATTGCACTTTCCACTTCTTTCGCCGACAGTTGCGACTGCCTAGTGGCGAGTTTTTCGATAAGTTCAGATTTTGTCATCTTAGCTATCCCATATTATCAAGCCAAACACAGTCGCCTAATGGGGACAAAGTCCCCATACAACAGACGATTTTCGATTACTTACGAGCTGCTTTAAAGGCTTCAGCCATTGCGCTGCTCATTACAACATCGTCTTGCTTGTTCAAAGTAGCAATCGCTTCTTTCTGTTCAGCTTCATCTTTCGCTTTGATAGATAAGCTGATAGAACGGTTCTTACGATCTACACCCATGAACTTAGCTTCGATTGCATCACCAACTGAGTATACAGTAGATGCGTCTTCGATGCGGTCTGCAGAGATGTCAGCTACACGAATGTAACCTTCAACTGTTTCTGCTAATTCAACTGTAACACCTTTTGCGTCAACAGCAGAAACAGTACCGTGAACTACGGTGCCTTTCTTCTTGTCAGCTAGGTATGCGTTGAATGGATCATCTTCAGTTTGCTTAACACCTAGGCTGATGCGCTCACGCTCTGGGTCTACTGAAAGAACTACAGCATGGATCTCATCGCCTTTCTTGTATTCAGAAACTGCGTCTTCGCCAGTACCGTTCCAAGAAATGTCAGATAAGTGAACAAGACCATCGATTCCACCGTCAAGACCGATAAAGATACCGAAGTCAGTGATTGACTTGATCTTACCAGATACTTTGTCGCCTTTGTTGTAACGAGTTGCGAAGTCATCCCATGGGTTAACTTTACACTGTTTAAGGCCTAGAGAAATACGACGACGCTCTTCATCGATGTCTAGTACTAACACTTCAACTTCATCACCTAAGTTAACAACTTTAGATGGGTGAATGTTCTTGTTAGTCCAATCCATTTCAGAAACGTGTACTAAACCTTCAACACCTTCTTCGATTTCAACGAAACAACCGTAGTCAGTTAGGTTAGTTACGCGACCAGTAAGACGTGTGCTTTCTGGGTAGCGCTTGCTGATTTCTAACCATGGATCTTCGCCAAGTTGCTTAAGACCTAGTGATACGCGAGTACGTTCACGGTCATACTTAAGAACTTTAACGTTGATTTCGTCACCAACATTAACGATTTCAGATGGGTGCTTAACACGTTTCCAAGCCATATCAGTGATATGTAAAAGACCGTCAACACCACCTAAGTCTACGAATGCACCGTAGTCAGTAAGGTTTTTAACGATACCTTTAACAGCTTGACCTTCTTGTAGATTCTCAAGAAGAGTATCACGTTCAGCACTGCTTTCAGATTCGATAACTGCACGACGAGAAACAACAACGTTGTTGCGCTTCTGGTCAAGCTTGATAACTTTGAATTCTAATTCTTTGTACTCTAAGTGAGCGGTGTCGCGAACTGGGCGCACGTCAACTAGAGAACCTGGTAAGAAGGCACGGATACCGTTTAATTCAACAGTGAAACCACCTTTAACTTTACCATTGATGATACCGATTACAGTTTCAGCATCTTCGTACGCTTTTTCTAGAACGATCCAAGCTTCATGACGCTTAGCTTTTTCGCGAGACAATTGAGTCTCACCGAAACCATCTTCAACAGAGTCAAGGGCTACGTCAACTTCATCACCTACTTGGATTTCTAAAACGCCTTGTGCGTTTTTGAATTCGTCAGCATTGATTGGGCTTTCAGACTTAAGACCAGCGTCAACAAGTACCATACCGTTTTCGATGGCAACAACTGTACCACGGACGATAGAACCTGGACGGAACTCTAGGGTTTGAAGGGATTGTTCAAATAGATCAGCAAAAGATTCAGTCATGTTTTAGGTTACTTTCATTAAATAAACCACCATCCATCCTAGATGTGGAGTCTAGTAATATTATTCGTGTCATCCTTAACACGAATACCTACTGCACAATAATCGACCATTCGATTACGCAACAGTAATTTTTTGTCCAACGTATTCAAGTACTTGCTTCAATACATCTTCAATACCTATGCCGCTTGTATCAATAACAAGTGCATCATCAGCTGGGACTAGAGGTGAAGCGGCGCGATTGATATCACGGTCGTCTCGTTCAATAATTTCAGCTAAAAGGCGGTCGATTTTAACATCGAAGCCCTTGTCCTGCAACTGATTATAGCGTCTTTGCGCACGTTCTTCAGCAGACGCAGTTAAAAATATTTTTACTGGTGCTTTAGAAAAAACCACTGTGCCCATGTCGCGTCCGTCGGCAACAAGTCCTGGAGCGGCACAAAATGCACGTTGACGGCGTAATAATGCCTCACGTACGCGTGGTAATGCCGCCACTTTTGAGGCAGCATTTGAGCATTCTTGTGTTCGAATGGTGGTGGTAACATCTTCACCTTCGAGAATCACTTTAATGGCATCTGCCTCGGTGCCCGTTAAAAATTGAACATCAAGGTGTGCAGCCAATAAGGTCAGTGCTTCTTCGTTTTCTAGCTCAACATCATGATGAATAGCGGCTAAGGCTAAAACACGATAAATCGCACCACTGTCTAACAAATGCCACCCTAAATGTTGTGCCAACAATTGGCATATCGTCCCTTTCCCTGCACCGCTTGGGCCATCGACTGTGATCACTGGAGATCGTTCAGACATAATTTCCTCCGAAAATAATCTATCTTCCTTGAAAAGATAAAGGGTTCATCAAAATAAGCGCGCGCATTGTATAACAAAAAAATGTTAATTACTGATGAATTTTCGGTTATTAAAACCAAGATCGCCCTTTAGCACATACCTGATGCGCTAAAGGGTCCGTTTTAATTCCGCGCTGTAATATTATTTTGCTAGCTGTACAAATTGAGCAAAGTAATCTGGAAATGTCTTAGATGTGCAGTCTGGATCGTTAATGGTGATACCACAATCAGCAAAAGCCATCATTGAAAAACACATTGCCATACGATGATCATTATAGGTATCAATTGCTGCAGTATTTAATTCTGCAGGTGGTGTAATGGTAATATAGTCATGGCCTTCTTCAACTGTCGCGCCAACCTTACGTAATTCAGTGGCCATGGCCGCTAAGCGGTCAGTTTCTTTAATACGCCAGTTATATATATTGGTCAGTTTTGTGGTGCCCTTGGCAAATAAAGCCGCTGTTGCAATGGTCATTGCAGCATCAGGGATATGATTCATGTCCATTTCTATCGCGCGAAGGCTCGATTTTCTGGCAATAATGAAATCATCGCCCCACTCGATATCTGCCCCCATTTGGGCTAACGCATCGGCAAACTTAACATCGCCTTGAATACTTAAGCGTCCAACACCAGTGACTTTAACTTCACCGCCTTGGATAGCGCCTGCCGCGAGGAAGTAAGATGCCGATGAAGCGTCGCCTTCTACCAGTACTTTACCTGGTGAGACATATTGTTGACCGGCCTTAATTTCGAAACGTTGATATTGATGATTGATCACTTCAACACCAAACTGCTTCATTAGCGCAATGGTGATATCAATATAAGGCTTAGAGACAAGCTCGCCTTTAATATTAATGTTGACGCTGTCTTTGGTCAGTGGCGCGACCATGAGTAATGCGGTTAAAAACTGGCTTGATAAATCACCGGCAATGTCAACATTACCGCCATTTAAGCCGGTTGCCTTAATGGTTAATGGTGGAAAACCGTCATTTTTAAGATACGTGACATCGGCACCTAATTGACGCAGCGCATCGACCAAATCCCCAATTGGGCGCTCCTCCATGCGAGGCTCACCGGTTAAGGTAAATTCGCCATGGCCTAATGTGAGTGCGGCGCATAATGGTCGCATTGCAGTGCCTGCATTGCCAAGAAATAAACTCTGTGCGTCCACAGATGAAACAGCGCCACCTAAACCGGTTAGTTCACAAACAGTATTATTGTCAGACAGCTGGTAATGCACACCTAACTGCTTTAATGATGCCAACATATAGCGAATGTCATCAGAGTCGAGCAAGTTCGTCAGAGTGGTTTTACCCTGCGCTAAAGTTGCGAGTAACAGTGCACGGTTTGAAATGCTCTTAGAGCCTGGAATGTTAATTTCGCCATTCATGCGAGTAATTTGGTCTAGACGCAGTTGTTTCATTAATACTCTTCTTTAGTGTTGCACTCATTAAACGTCTATCGACCGAGATATGAGTAAAAGGCTTCGCTGGAGAAATAAGTGTGACATTGTTAACGTGATGCGGATCGGTGCACATCTTAAAATACATGTCACTGGCAATTTTTCGGTACAGTTTGCTAATAATTTACTAAATAATTCTTCGTAGCCCTACGTTACTGATTGTCAGCAAGGATTCAACCGTTATTTTGTGTTTTAGGTGACTTTTATACTCAAGTTGAATTTATTTTATCTTTATCGCTTTTTTTATTAGCAAATCGGACCACAACATTGGCTATTTCACCTGTCAGGCTTAGTTGCCAGAAATTGTAACAACCCTCTTGCTAATATCCCATCACAGCTGATTTAGCAGTTCTTTATTGATGTAAATCACGTTATGCTTAAGACCATAATGCATATATTGTTAGCTTATTTCGCCCTAATGCCTGTAATTTTAAATAAGAAGGTCAATTCATGTTCAATTCATTAACCGCGATGCCTGCCGATCCGATTTTAGGCCTATTGACTCAATACCGCGAAGACAGCCACCCAAATAAAGTCGATTTAGGTGTGGGCGTATATAAAGATCCTGTTGGTCATACACCTATTTTAGATTGTGTAAAAGCCGCCGAAAAAATTCGTTTAGATACCGAAACAACCAAAGTGTACATCGGCCCGACTGGCTCTGCGTCATTTAACCAACTTATGGGTGAATTAGCTTTTGGTGCTAGCCACAGTGCATTACTGGCTAACCGAGTGCGAACAGTGTCAACCCCTGGCGGAACCGGTGCTCTGCGCGTTGCTGCTGACTTTATTAAGCGTTGTAATCCTAATGCAGTGTTATGGGTTAGCGACCCAACGTGGGCAAACCACACGGGTTTATTTGAAGCAGCTGGTGTTACGGTGAAAACCTATCCGTATTATGACTACGACAGCAAAACCCTTAAATTTGATCAAATGCTGGCAACCTTAAATACCATTGGTAAAGATGACGTAGTGCTTTTACATGCTTGTTGCCATAATCCAAGTGGCATGGATTTAACGACTGAGCAATGGGATGAAGTGGTTAAGGTTACGGTTAAGCAAGGCTTTACGCCATTAATTGATATGGCTTATCAAGGTTTTGGTGACGGCGTAGATGAAGATGCTTATGGCGTACGTCAAATGGCTGCAGCAGTTGAAAGCATGATTTTATGCAGCTCTTGCTCGAAAAACTTCGGTTTATACCGCGAACGTATTGGCGCTTGCTCAATTGTGGCGAAAGATAGTGCAACTGTAGATGTTGCCCAATCGGTATTGTTATACGTAGTGCGCTGTATTTATTCTATGCCGCCAGCACATGGTGCTGCGATTGTTGAAACCATTTTAGGCACCCCAGCCCTCAAGCAACAATGGTTAGACGAGCTAAAAGTCATGCGCGACCGTATTAACGGTAACCGGGCAATGTTGGTCAATCAATTAACGGCCAATGGTGTTGACCGTGACTTTAGTTTTATCGCCCGCCAAAAAGGGATGTTCTCATTTTTAGGTGTTAAGCCAGAACAAGTGGCAACCCTTAAACAGCAATACAGTGTGTACATGGTCGGCTCAAGCCGCATCAGTATTGCTGGTATTAGTGAAACTAATGTTGATTATTTAGCGAAATCAATCGCGGCAGTGCTATAACCGATACTATTTAGATAATGGTTAGCAAGTAACATTACTGTATAAACAAGGTCGCTAAATGCGGCCTTGTTTATGCTCAGTCTAAAAAGTTGTCTGCTTACCCCCTCAAAATGACATAAAAATCAGTTATCAAAAATAGCCATTTTGTTATTCCATCATAATTCCCCAAGACCGCAATCCGAGTTAGGTTAACTTACCTGCCCTTGTAAATAGCAGGCTCAAGTGATGCCAAATATCAGCAATGCAATTTATCGAATTGAGTCAATATGCCTAATACATAATACCGTTAATTCTTGGGTCTCGATTTAAGTAATCGCACTGTTAAATCTATAGGTGATGGTTGTATATGAATTGAAGCTGCTTGTAGTTTTTAATTTACGCTCATCGGGATACAGCTCCCATTGCATGAACATGATTAACATAATGACTCTGTAACTGTTTAATTTTTCTTAAAAAGAGATAGCCTGACGCTGAATTTAATATATCAACAAAGCGAGTCAGCCATGCAAAATGAAACCATAAGTGTACAAGAGATCCCCGTATCCTCCGTTGTTTCAGCCACTGGCTGGTCACGCCAGGATACCACTTGGATGTTGAGCTTGTTTGGCACCGCGGTTGGCGCCGGAATTTTATTTTTACCGATCAATGCGGGAATGGGAGGGTTTTGGCCATTAGTGTTAATGGCACTCATGATAGGCCCAATGACCTATCTCGCTCACCGTGGATTATCTCGTTTCCTATGTTCATCAGCGATTCCTGGCAGTGACATCACTCAGGTCGTTGAAGAACATTTTGGTACTGGAGCAGGTAAAGCGATTACTTGGCTGTATTTTCTCGCCATATATCCTATTGTATTAATCTATGGCGTTGGGATAACTAATACCGTCGACAGTTTCATTATTAATCAATTAGGCATGTTTACCGACGTCCCAAGAATGTTACTCGACGGTACGCCTGCACTGACGGAAGCTGGCGGGCAAATAATCGATAAAGTCAGTGGTATTCCACGTTGGCTGCTTTCGGGAATGCTCATCTTAGGCATGATGTCGGTGATGGTTGCGGGTGAAAAATTTATGCTCTCCGTGACGCGATTATTAGTCTATCCGTTAGTCGCAATCCTTGCTTTTATGTCCTTGTACCTCATACCAGACTGGAAGTTTGATGCATTAATGGTTGTGCCTTCGACAACTAATTTTCTTGGGACTGTCTGGTTAACCATTCCAGTGTTGGTATTTGCCTTTAACCATTCACCCGCTATCTCACAATTCTCGGTTTCACTCAAAAAAGAACACGGCGCGAATGCCTCCCATAAAGCCGATGTCATCCTCCGCAATACAGCCATTATGTTAGTCGGATTTGTGATGTTGTTTGTGTTCTCTTGTGTACTGTCGTTAACACCGGCGCAGTTATTAGAAGCTA
This sequence comes from Shewanella sp. SR44-4, assembly GCF_014163715.1. Taxonomy (NCBI): domain Bacteria; kingdom Pseudomonadati; phylum Pseudomonadota; class Gammaproteobacteria; order Alteromonadales; family Shewanellaceae; genus Shewanella; species Shewanella sp. SR44-4. The sequence goes on from NZ_JACJDU010000003.1 coordinate 168,036, forward strand.
AAGCCGATAACTTGCCGATATTGTCTTATCTTGCCAACGTGCATGAAAGTGGCTTTATCAGTTATTTTGCCCCTGTCATTGCTTTCATCGCCATTATTTCATCTTTCTTCGGTCACTATATGGGTGCCACAGAAGGGTTAAAAGGCATTATTGTTAAGCAATTACCGGATAGCAGCAAGCCAGAAAACAGCACAAAAGTGGATAAATTTATTTTAGGGTTTATGTTTATCACCACCTGGGGCGTGGCGATTATGAATCCAAGTATTCTGGGTATGATTGAAGCGCTTGGTGGCCCGGTGATTGCGGCTATTTTGTATCTCATGCCAATGTATGCGATATACAAAGTCCCGGCACTGAAAGCCTACCGCGGTCGAGTAAGCAACATATTCGTCGTCATTACCGGTTTATTATCTATGACTGCCATTCTATTCGGCTTGCTGAGTTAAATAAGATAATTTGGGCGGGCTCACACCCGCTCGAATTATTGATTGAGGCAGAGTTTTGTATAAAAAACTCAGTCAAAATGTCATGTTATGCTTCAACTTCTATTGTTATACATTTATCAAAAAACAAAAACTAGAAGTAGCTCAAAACCTTACTAGCATTATCTTGCTACTATAAAACCCATATCACCTCCTTCCTTTGAGTTAATACGGTTAATGTCTTTTTACCAATCTCCCAAAAAAATGTCTGCATTTGATGCTAAGTTTGAAGCACAAAAAATAGCCTTCGCACCCGTAAGCTTTCAAGTCGCCCGTTGCTTAAGTCAATTTGGCTTACTGGCAAAAGTTGATGACGCCGGAGACGAAGGTATTAGCTTAATTCAACTGATTCAACATTTTGAACTGTCTGAGTATGCCATTCATGTATTGCTCGATATGGGATTAAGCATGGGCATTTTTTGGTGTAAGGATGATCATTATCGACTCGATAAAACGGGTTATTTCTTACTCCATGATGATATGGCCGCCAAGAACCTAAACTTCGTCCATGATGTTTGCTATCAAGGCTTGTTTGATCTTGATGATTCACTTAAGCAAGGCAAAGCAATAGGACTTAAACACTTTGGCGATTGGGATACTATTTACCCAGGGTTAAGCCAGCTACCTGAACAAACTAAAAAAAGCTGGTTTGAATTTGATCATTACTATTCAGATCATGCCTTTGACAGCTTATTACCTTTGATTTTCAAGTCAGATCCAGCTCATATTATTGATGTAGGCGGTAATACCGGTAAATGGGCATTTGCCTGCACCCGCTATAATAAAAACGTCAACGTCACCATAATGGATTTACCCGGTCAACTTGCTGTGGCAATGAAAAATGCCCAAGCATGTTTGGTTGCCGACCGCGTTCATCCATTTGAAACCGATTTGCTTGATAGCAACAAACCGTTTTACCAAGGAGGTGATTTGTATTGGATGAGTCAATTTTTAGATTGTTTTTCTAAACAACAAATCATCACTATTCTTCGGCGCACAGTGGCTGCGATGAAACCTGGCAGTGAACTGTGTATTTTAGAGACCTATTGGGACAGACAGCCACACGAAGCGGGCGCCTATTGCGTTAACGCAACCTCGTTGTATTTTACCGCGATAGCCAATGGAAATAGCCGGATGTATCACAGTAAAGACATGCTTAAAATGATCAATGAGGCTGGGCTGTATGTTGATGAAGATATCGACAACATTGGCCTAGGTCATACTTTACTGCGCTGTAAATTAAAGCCGATGAATTAACAGAACTCACAGGCCAGAAAGACCAGTGGCAAGAAGTTAGAACAGTAATATAGCGATAACATACACATTTATTGATGGCATAAAAAAAGCGAATGCTGTTAGGCATTCGCTTTTTGTCTTTACTAAGCCGATCTTACGGTAAATAAATAAGCGGTTCGAATTAACTGTGCTTTACGGCGAAGTTATTCATAAAGTCCACTAAGGCTTGCACACCCGCTAGCGGCATGGCGTTATAAATACTGGCACGCATACCACCGACAATACGATGACCTTTTAACGCCACTAACCCAGCCTCCTCCGCTTGGGCTAAAAACTCACTGTCTAAGGCATCATTCACTAGTTGAAAGGTGACGTTCATGCGTGAGCGGTTTTGTGGTGCTACACCGTTTTTATAAAACGGATTGCTGTCGATACAAGCATACAGTAACGCAGCTTTTTGTTGGTTCACTTCAGCCATCGCACTTATGCCGCCATTTGCGGCTAACCACGCAAACACTTCAGAGGCTAAATACCAAGCAAACGTTGGCGGCGTATTAAACATAGAACCATACTCAACGGCAACGCGATAATCCATTACTGATGATTGCGGCAGACTTGGCAGTTTAAGCATATCGTCACGCACAATGACAATCGACAAGCCTGATGGACCAATGTTCTTTTGCGCGCCGGCATAAATAAGACCGTACTTGCTGACATCAATTTCATGCGACATGATGGTCGATGATAAATCAGCAACAATTGGCCATGGACTGTCTAACTCTTCAAAAATCTCGATACCATCTACGGTTTCATTTGAGCAATAGTGCACATAACGATAATCTTTATCGATTGCCGTGAAGTCCGGCAATTTAACCTGATGAAGCCCATTGATTTGCTCAACAATATTGATACTGTCAATATTGTGCTCGCTTACCAATTTCTTCGCTTCAGTTACCGCTGCCGATGACCACTGACCACTGACCAAATAAAGTGCCTGACCATTATCGCCAAGAAAGTTATTCACTACGTTAGAAAATTGAGCCCGGCCACCACCGTGCATAAATAACACGTGGTAATTTGCAGGAATGTTCATCAACTTGCGTAATGTCACCTCTGCTTGATCGGTCAGCGCAATAAACTCTTTACTGCGATGACTGATTTCCATCACGGAGACGCCTAGGCCATTCCAATCAATTAATTCCTGTTGTGCTTTTTGCATTACAGCTTGAGGTAACATGGCAGGTCCAGCACAGAAATTATAAATCGCGCTCACAGACAACTCCTTTGACAAATAATCAATATAGACAATAACAATTTAACCGTAATAGTAAGTATTTTACGGGTTGATGAATAGGCCTTTATTTACCTATTTTGATGAAATTTATTCCGTAAAATAAAACGAGCGCCATAAGGGCGCCCGTTCGAGGATATCTACAACAAAAGTAATCTATTACTCTTGTTCGTCATCTCCGGTTTTGGCTTCGTCTGCATCTGTTGCTTCAACATCGTCAGTTGACTCAGCATCTGTCGCTTCAGCATCGATAACATCGCTTACTGGAATAACATTGCCTTCTTCGTCTAACAACTCTTCAGTTTGAATTTCTTCAATACGCTGCAAACCAACGACTTTCTCGTCTTCTGCGGTACGGATGATAGTCACACCTTGAGTGTTACGACCAATAATGGATACGCCTTCAGCAGGAGTACGCACTAAGGTGCCTTTATTACTGATCAACATGATTTCGTCAAATGTGCCTACTTGAACTGCACCGACGACTTCACCATTACGTTCACTGACTTTAATTGATACCACGCCTTTAGTACCGCGGCTCTTCGCTGGATATTCACTCAGCTCAGTACGCTTACCGTAACCATTTTCAGTTACGGTTAAAATAGCACCGTCACCTTTAGGTACAATTAACGACACCACTTTTTGGCCAGCATCAAGTTTAATACCACGAACACCGGTAGCAGTGCGACCCATAGGGCGCAGTGCAATAATTTCTTCGCCAGTTTCAGCATCAATCTTCACTTCACCGGTTTCAGAATCACGCGCTTTTTCATTAAAACGAACCACTTTACCTTCATTAGAGAACAACATAATGTCGTCACTACCTTCAGTAATATCAACGCCAATTAATTGGTCGCCGTCTTTTAGGTTCACCGCAATAATGCCGTTTGCACGAGGGTTACTGTATGCTGTTAATGCTGTTTTCTTAACGGTACCGTGTGCGGTAGCCATGATGATAAATTTATCATCTGCGTATTCACGTACTGGTAGGATTGCAGTAATGTGCTCACCGTCAGAAAGTGGTAATAAGTTAACAATTGGACGACCACGGGCTGTACGACTTGCCAATGGTAATTGATACACTTTTAGCCAGTACATCTTACCAAAGTCAGAGAAGCACAAGATGGTATCATGGGTGTTTGCCACCAATAACTTTTCGACAAAGTCTTCATCTTTTACTTTAGTTGCCGCTTTGCCTTTACCACCACGACGTTGCGCTTGGTAGTCAGACAGCACTTGGTATTTCGCATAACCTAAGTGAGACAAGGTCACTACAACATCTTCTTCATTGATTAAGTCTTCAAGACTCATATCAATTTCGTTGGCGTTAATAATGGTGCGACGTTCGTCACCGTATTGCTCAAGTATTTCTTCTAGTTCTTCTTTAATCACTTCCATCAAACGCGATGGAGTACGAAGAATGAATAACAAACCTGCAATAAGAACTAAAAGCTCTTCATATTCAGCTAAAATCTTGTCATGTTCTAGACCGGTTAAACGGTGCAGACGTAATTCCAAAATCGCTTGGGCTTGTTGCTCAGTTAAATAGTACTGACCGTCACGGATACCGAACTCAGGCTCTAACCATTCAGGGCGTGCAGCGTCATCGCCAGCTTTTTCAAGCATGCCTTGTACATGGCCTAATTCCCAACCTTGTGCAACCAATTTTGCTTTGGCTTCAGCAGGTGTAGGTGAAGCTTTAATAAGCGCAATAATAGGGTCGATGTTAGCCAATGCAATGGCTAGTGCTTCAAGAACATGAGCACGTTCACGGGCTTTACGCAGTTCAAATACAGTACGGCGCGTGACCACTTCACGACGGTGAAGAATAAAACACTCAAGCATTTCTTTAAGGTTAAACAATTTAGGCTGACCGTTAGTCAATGCCACCATGTTAATACCAAAAGAACACTGCATTTGTGTTTGAGAATATAAGTTGTTTAGTACAACCTCACCCACTTCACCACGTTTGATTTCAATAACAATACGCATACCGTCTTTATCAGACTCATCGCGTAGGCCACTGATACCTTCTAATTTTTTATCTTTAACAAGCTCGGCAATTTTTTCAATCAAACGGGCTTTGTTAACTTGATATGGAATTTCATGAACAATAATACGTTCACGACCATTATCTTCAGTTTCAATTTCCGCTTTCGAGCGCATGATAGCGCGACCACGGCCAGTGTGATAAGCATCGATAATGCCTTTGCGACCGTTTATTGACGCTGCCGTTGGAAAATCTGGACCTGGGATGTATTCCATTAACTGTTCAATCGATAAACTTGGATCTTCGATTAACGCCAAACAGCCTTTCACTACTTCTGTTAAGTTGTGAGGTGGAATGTTAGTGGCCATACCGACCGCAATACCTGATGAACCATTGATTAATAAGTTCGGTACGCGTGTTGGTAACACCGCAGGGATCATCTCTGTGCCATCGTAGTTAGGCACAAAATCCACAGTTTCTTTTTCAAGGTCGGCTAATAATGAATGCGCCAACTTTTGCATGCGGATTTCGGTATAACGCATCGCCGCTGCAGAGTCACCGTCGACCGAACCAAAGTTTCCTTGTCCGTCAATCAATGTGTAGCGTAGCGAGAACGGTTGCGCCATACGTACAATTGTATCGTATACAGCAGTATCACCGTGTGGGTGATATTTACCAATTACGTCACCAACGACACGAGCGGATTTTTTATATGGTTTGTTCCAATCGTTTTTTAATTCGCTCATTGCGAACAATACTCGACGGTGAACTGGTTTTAAACCGTCACGGACGTCAGGTAATGCACGACCTACAATTACGCTCATGGCGTAATCAAGGTAAGAATTTTTAAGTTCGTCTTCGATGTTAATTGGCGAAATAGATGATGCCAGATCAGTCATAAACTGCGCGTTCCCCTAAAGTGAGCTGACAATAAAACTTCCATATTATTATCTAGCTTAAAAACGTGATTTGGCATTCTAACACAGATATTTAATGTCGCCAGAGCAAAGACCAGCCAAATGCTCTATCACTCTTAAAAATTACAAAAAAGCTAATATTTTCAGCTAATTTAGTTTATTCATTGGCTAATATACGACTAAATTTGAGCAACAATTATCGTTAACTTGTTGATGATTTAAGCAGTTGATAGCATAAAACATCCATTTACCTCGCTTAAATGGATGTTTTATGAGCAAGCGTAAACGGCAAAAGCCATTGTTGACTACTATTCGCAAAGGTTATCGCTATAATAGCGACCATACTTTATTACACACTACACTTAGGTTACGTTATGTCACACGCTGAACAATCGACACCCAATGTTGATCCACTCGAGATCGCAAAATTTGAAGCCATGGCGCAAACGTGGTGGGATCTCAATGGCGAGTTCAAGCCATTACATTTACTTAATCCACTGCGTTTAAACTACATTGACCAAACCGCTGAAGGTATTTTTGACAAAAAAGTACTTGATGTTGGCTGTGGTGGCGGTATTTTGTCAGAAAGTATGGCGCGCCTAGGTGCTAACGTTGACGGTATTGATATGGGCAACGCACCACTTGAAGTGGCAAAACTACATGCTTTAGAGTCTGGTGTTACGGTTAATTACCTCAAAACAACAGCCGAAGCACATCGCGATAACCACCGCGAATATTATGATGTGGTCACTTGCATGGAAATGCTCGAACATGTACCCGATCCCCAATCGGTTATTCAAGCCTGTTGTGACATGGTTAAACCAAATGGTTTTGTGTTTTTCTCAACCATAAACCGTAATATGATGTCGTATTTAAAGACGATTATCGGCGCAGAGTATTTATTAAAAATGCTGCCAGTTGGTACTCACGATCACAGCAAGTTTATTCGCCCATCGGAACTGATGGCATTGGTCGATAACACTGACTTATTGTGTAAAGATGCGCTGGGAATTACCTACAATCCATTGTCGGGTGTGTTTAAGTACACTAAAAGTGTCGATGTAAATTATATGATAGCCACTCAAAAAATTGATTAATCATCCAGGTGATTCTTTTCAACATTTCAATGTGAATGCACCACAATAGCGTTATGTTGTGCCAATAACGCTATAAAGGGCTTGCACTGTCTATTGTTATTTTCTCTCGTTAGGAGCTAGCCCTTGCATAAACAAGATATAAAAGGAGTGCTGTTCGATTTAGACGGTACCTTAGCCGATACCGCACCAGATTTAGTACAGGCATTGAATCTCAGCTTGGATGAAGCCGGTTTTAACGTCCAACCGCTTGACTTGATGCGCCATGCGGCATCACATGGCAGCTTATATTTAGTTAAAACGGCCATTCCAGATGCCGATGAACAAGTACAAATTACCATCCAGCAAGCACTACTTCAGCATTATGCCCGTATCAATGGTGACAACAGCCGTTTATTCGCTGACTTACCCGAACTATTATCCTTATTTGATGCCCGATCGATTCCTTATGGCGTAGTGACCAATAAGCCGGCTCGATTTGCCAGGCCATTAGTGGAAAAGCTTGGTTTAACTCATAAATTGAAAACCATGATCAGTGGTGATAGCACTCGTCACTCTAAACCTCATACCGCACCAATGCTGTTAGCAGCACAACAAATTGCCATTGCTCCTCAAAGTATCTTATATCTAGGTGACGCTGAACGTGACTTAGTCGCCGCCCACAATGCCAGTATGTTAGGCGGCGTTGCGTTATGGGGTTATTTATCTGCGACAGACAAACCTGACACATGGCCAGCAGGCAAACAATTTCAACACGGAGCCTCACTTAAACAGTTTTTCACTGATTAATGACAATGTTCGACATCGGTTTAGCGGGTTAATTTTTGGGTAAATGAACAAAGCATGAGTGAAGTTTAACGGGTCTTATTAAGCTTAAATGTACAGTTAACAGTCATCAATTTCTACCCGATCAAAACCAACAAAAGATCAACCAATAAACGGTCCATTTTTTTTGATCGCTGTTTATTTTAGCGATCAAATTTTTATCATTTGATGGATTAAAAAATATCATTTATCAAAAACTCTTTATGAATTTGGGCTCTAGGGTTAGTTGTCACTAACCCTGCCGTTTATCCTCAAGTTATCCACAAGAAGTTAATGAAATTGTGGCTTGCAATAAACCTCAAACCTCACTATCTTGTATCTTAGATTTTAAATAACACCATATCTTGTGTGTGGCTGACAATCAAAACACTACTCCACGACGTTCCAAAGGATGTAGTGGCTAACTGAACGTACTGGTGTTTAACTACCACGTTGTGAGTACATCAGGTTGATTGTTTTAACATGGAATTGTTTTGTAACTGGTTCGGATCGAATCAAGCAGCACTGCATCCAACAACAGATCACATGATTAGATATAGAACCAAGGCCTCTCTTCAATGAATAGCAATATGACAGTCACTAAACGCAGTGGCGAACGTGAATCTATCGATTTAGATAAAATTCATCGCGTGATCACTTGGGCAGCCAAGGGATTAAAAAACGTCTCAGTATCTGAAGTAGAACTTCGATCTCATCTGCAGTTTTTTGATGGCATTCCAACAGAAGCCATTCATGAAACGATCATTAAAGCTGCGGCTGACTTGATCTCTCCAGAGTCACCTGACTACCAATTTGTGGCTGCCCGCTTAGCGGTGTTCCACTTACGTAAAAAAGCGTTTGGTCAATTTGAACCACCAACGTTATATGACCATGTCACCAAATTAGTTGAACTGGGTAAATATGACATGCATATCATGGCTGACTACAGCCGTGAAGAATTGGACACTCTCGACACCTATATCGATCATTGGCGCGATTTGAACTTCTCTTATGCCGCGGTAAAGCAACTTGAAGGTAAATACCTGGTTCAAAACCGTGTCACCCATGAAGTGTACGAAAGCGCCCAGTTTTTATACATATTAGTCGCTGCATGTTTGTTTGCCCGTTACCCAAAAGAAATTCGTTTGAAGTACATTAAAGACTTCTATGACGCGACGTCTCTGTTTAAGATTTCTTTACCAACACCAATCATGGCCGGTGTGCGTACCCCTACACGTCAGTTCAGCTCATGTGTATTGATTGAGTGTGATGACAGCTTAGATTCAATCAATGCGACTGCATCGTCTATCGTTAAATACGTTAGCCAACGTGCTGGTATTGGTATTAATGCGGGTCGTATTCGTGCCCTTGGTAGCCCTATTCGTGGCGGCGAAGCATTCCACACCGGTTGTTTACCATTTTATAAGTATTTCCAAACTGCGGTGAAGTCGTGTTCTCAAGGCGGCGTACGTGGCGGTGCAGCAACTCTTTTCTATCCTTTATGGCATCTAGAAGTTGAATCGCTATTAGTACTAAAAAACAACCGTGGTGTTGACGACAACCGTGTACGTCATCTTGACTACGGTGTGCAGTTAAACAAATTAATGTACCAACGTTTGATTAAGGGCGAATATATCAGTCTATTCAGCCCATCAGACGTGCCTGGTCTTTACGATGCATTCTTTGAAGACCAAGTTGAGTTTGAACGTTTATACCTTCAGTATGAACAAGACAGCAATGTCCGCAAAAAACAAATTAAAGCGGTTGAACTGTTTTCATTGATGATGCAAGAACGTGCTTCTACTGGCCGTATCTACATTCAAAACGTCGATCACTGTAATACTCACAGCCCGTTTGACTCTAAAGTTGCGCCAATTAAGCAATCTAACTTATGTTTAGAAATTGCTTTACCGACTAAGCCACTTAAAAACATCGATGATCCAGACGGTGAAATCGCGTTGTGTACCTTGTCAGCACTTAACTTAGGCGCAATTAAAGATTTATCAGAGCTTGAACCATTAGCTGATTTAGCTGTTCGTGCGCTAGATAACTTACTTGATTACCAAGATTACCCAATTAAAGCTGCGCAAACGAGTTCAATGAACCGTCGTACCTTAGGTATTGGGGTGATTAACTTTGCTAACTATTTAGCTAAAAACGGTAAAAAGTATTCAGACGGTTCAGCTAATAACTTAACTCACAAAACCTTTGAAGCGATTCAGTTTTATTTACTGAAAGCGTCGATGAACTTAGCAAAAGAGCAAGGTGCATGTCCGTTATTCCACGAGACAACTTATTCGAAAGGTATTTTACCTATCGACACCTACAAGCGTGATTTAGACAAGATTTGTGACGAGCCATTGCACATGGACTGGGAAAGCTTACGTAGCGACATTAAGCAGTACGGTTTACGTAACTCAACTTTGTCTGCGCTAATGCCGTCTGAAACCTCATCGCAAATTTCAAATGCGACTAATGGTATCGAGCCTCCACGCGGTTTAATTAGCGTTAAAGCCAGTAAAGATGGTCAGTTAAAGCAAGTCGTTCCTGATTTTGAATTACTGAAAGATAAGTATGAACTGCTGTGGAATATGCCAAACAACGATGGTTACATCCAACTTGTTGGTTTAATGCAGAAGTTTATCGACCAAGCTATTTCGGCTAACACCAATTATGACCCAAGCCGTTTTGAAGGCGGTCGTGTACCGATGCAAACATTGTTAAAAGACTTGTTAAGCGTCTACAAACTGGGCATTAAAACATTGTATTATCATAATACTCGTGACGGTGCTTCTGATCAGTTTGACGACATTATTGCTGTCGAAGAAGAAGACGATGGTTGTGGTGGCGGTGCGTGTAAGATCTAATCATCACTTTATGTATATTTAGCGGGGGCCTTCCCCGCTTTTTGAAAAATGCGTTTTCAGGACACCTAAATAATGGCTTACTCAACATTTTGTCAAACACCTAACGATTCTACCAAAGAACCTATGTTTTTCGGTCAATCGGTTAATGTGGCACGCTACGATCAACAGAAATATGAAGTCTTTGAAAAGCTAATTGAAAAGCAATTATCGTTTTTCTGGCGTCCAGAAGAAGTTGATGTCAGCCGTGACAAAATTGATTTCGGTAATTTGCCTGAACATGAACAGCATATTTTCCTATCAAATCTAAAATACCAAACATTACTCGACTCAATTCAAGGCCGTTCACCGAATGTGGCATTTTTGCCTTTGGTATCGCTACCAGAATTAGAAACGTGGATTGAAACATGGTCATTTTCTGAAACCATTCACTCGCGTTCGTACACCCACATTATTCGTAATATTGTTAATAACCCATCTGTGGTATTTGACGATATTGTGCAAAATGACGAAATTTTAAAGCGTGCCGGTGACATTGCCGCTTATTACGATGACTTAATTAACCTCACCCAGATTAATAACTTGTTAGGTGAAGGAACGCACATTATTAACGGTAAAGAAATCACCGTTAATTCACGTATTCTTAAAAAGTCATTATATTTGTGCATGATGTCAGTTAATGCCTTAGAAGCGATTCGCTTCTATGTCAGTTTTGCTTGTTCGTTTGCCTTTGCAGAGCGCCGTGTTATGGAAGGTAACGCTAAAATTATTCGCTTAATTGCCCGTGATGAAGCATTACACCTCAATAGTACACAACACATTTTAGCCCTGATGCAGGGTGGTAAAGATGACCCTGAAATGGGAGAGATTGCTGCTGAGTGTAAGCAAGAAGCGTATGACTTATTCGTCAAAGCGGCGGAACAAGAAAAAGAATGGGCCAAGTACTTATTCAAAGATGGTTCGATGATTGGCTTAAATGAACAAATTTTATGCCAGTACGTTGAGTTTATTACTAACCAACGGATGAAGTCAGTTCACTTACCTCAACCTTATGATGAACAGTCAAACCCACTACCGTGGATGAAAAACTGGTTAGAAAGTGATGCAGTACAGGTTGCCCCACAAGAAGTAGAAGTGTCATCTTATCTTGTTGGTCAAATTGATTCTTCTGTTGATGGCGACGAGTTTTTAGATTTTGACCTATAAAAATTTTTTCAAAAAAGCCCCTATCATAAGCTTGAAAGGACAGCCGGTTATTTTATTTGACGGCCAACATTCAAGCTTATTAGAAGCGCTTGAGTCGAAAAAAGTAAAAGTGTTTTCAGAGTGTCGTAATGGATTTTGCGGCGCGTGTAAAACCACAGTGATATCAGGAGAAGTTAAATACTTCTCCGAGCCACTAGCTGAACTTAAATCAGATGAATGTCTGCCCTGTTGTTGTGTACCTGAGGGTGATTTAAACCTCAAACTATCAACTGAAGGTGTACAAGTGGTGGCTAAACGTCAATATGTTTCAACCAATGACACTCATAAGCCAACAACTGCGTTAACCCAACAATTACAGGCTAACCCTAAACTTGTCCACGAACGTTAACTTATGGTCCCGTTAACACCCTTCTAGATGTTCAAAGCAACACTTAGCAACACACGTTTACCCGTCTCAATCTTAGTCACGCTATGCTCATATTTATCTGGACGAAATAAATATACTCGTCCCCATAAGTTCATGATGCATTTGGCACAACGAAACACCCCGCCCACTTTAGGTTGTACAAGAACAAAGTTGAGTTTGTAATAGCGGCCTTGTTGTACCGGATCGATATGTGTCATCACACGATGATGAGTATGGTAGGTCACCAGATTTATCGATAATATTCGACTGCTAAAAATGGCTTTATTGATCACCTTGGCCATGGTATCTCCAATGGGAACATCAGCAGCAGATTATACCTATTCGATAAAAATTTTGGGGCATATTCACCAGCCAAAATCATATAACATAGACGACACGATTTCATCAGGTTAGTCAGCAACTAACGCCATCGAACTTATCGCAGGGATATTGTTGCTTGATAGCTTGTACAGAAAAAAGTCTATTGATGATCTTGCTGGGCTAATAGTAAGGTTTCGAGATTAATCCTTTAATCATTATTGACTCGTGCTAATAATGGCTAATGCTAGTGTAGATAATGGCTATGGCTAGAGTAGATAATGGCTAATGCTAAAATAACTAGCATAAATAGTGATGAGTCAGCCACCGCCCATAACGAGTAAATCAATTCTCTATAGTGTCCATTTATGGCAATAATACCGTGAAAATTAGGCTCATTGACGCGTCAATAAGCCTAATGACGTAACACGAGGTAAGGTTAGCTCTCCGTCATGGTATCGCAAGATGAAACATAATGTTCAAGCTCAATAACACCTTGCAAAATCATCCCATGATAATGGGCTTTCACCAGTTGATAATTCATACTTGGTGCGAAGTAATACGTCACCTCTTCGGCCCCGGTTTGCTCCACCGGAATAAGTTGTATCTCCCCCAAAGACGCAATGGTAGCGGTTAATTCGTCCTTTACATAAAATTGATAAGGTTCAATTGCATCTGAAGCTTGCCTAATTAACGCAAATTGACGTCGGCCAGCGAGTAAGTTTTCGCGGATTTGAATGGCTAAGGTGTCTACATCCCTTAATGGTATTTGGCTTGAGGTATAATTCTCAATATCGCCATCAACATCCACTCGTGACTCGAGGCCATTATTGTAAAAAGTGGCTTGCATGTCTCGTGAGCGAAAACCGGTTACCTGCTGATGAAAACTATCGGTTAGCCATTCATTGCGGTTATTTGACCACGATAACTCAGTACGTTGTTGATATTGAGTGCCAACCCCTAGAATACTGGCTTCACTCTTTGAGGTTATAACAGCAGATTTACCCTGCCAGTTCTCAGTACGGTTCATCTTACCAGTGTGTAGACCACTGAGATAAATAGCGTAATTAAAGCTTCGCTGGCAACTGTGTGGAATGTCACTGGCCAAGGCACTATTACTCTGCAATAAGCCACTAACCAAACACACAATGATCATCATTCTCGAGTCGACAGCATAAGCTGTCGCAGATATCCGGATGTTACGACACCCGGTCATCATAAGCTTCACTCGCGACATTACTGTCATCATCAATAGTATCGCCTTAAAAGACTTCATTCACATTTAGGTAGAAGTTAGTTTCATTTTCACCGACCCCTACATCAAATCGTAAATTAATATTGTCTTTAATTTTGAATCGAAATCCTGTGCCATAGGCCGTTAATAGCGCATCGGTTAGCTCACTCACTTTAGGTGCCACACTACCAACAGCGCCCCAAAATACCATGCCATAACGTTGGAACACTGGTAAGCGATATTCAACTTGCCCCATCATCATTTGCTCGTCACGATATCGGCCTCTAATGTAACCTCGCATCGCGTCGGAGCCACCAAGATCAGGTAATAGATTCCAAGGCACATCGCCACTGGTTAGATGACCTTGCACTTGCCATGCGATTAAACCCGGTGTCGAGCCTAAATCAATATAGTTCGCTAATTCAATATTATAAGTAGAAAACGAATCGAATTGGTCATTTTGGTATAATCCAGCATCAACCTGAAATAACCAGCCTTTTGTTGCGTTTAAACGGTAATCTCTTGAATCATAAATACTGGTTACTACAACACCTGAGCTAAAGTTGTCTGGCAGAAGCGTACTTGAATCCACAGGAGCTTCTGTTGCGACTAATTCTAAGCTGTCGGCCGTGGTATAAATAAAGTCAGCACCCACACCAATAAAATAGTTACTGGCGACTTCGGTCATCCAACGCGGCTTAAAGCTATACAGTTGTTCTTTGAACTCATGATGATTAAGGTCTTGGTCGCCTTGTTCAATCCCTATTCCATAATAAACAGCAGCTTCATTATGCAGTTCTAAGTCAAGCAACAAACGCTGTTTACCTTGATTTAAAAACGTCATATTTTCTACCGTGACGCCATAAGAATTGTTCACAGAAGCAAATGAATTCAACACCAATGATGAAGGCTGTTGCTCACTTGATGCGTTATCGGTTTTGTATAACCCCACCATAAGTAAACCCACACCAAACTTTTTCTCTGGGGTGTAATAAGCCGTAGGTAAATAACTCATATCAATAGCTTTAGTGTCATCGAATTCACCATCCGCGCCAAAAACCGACAAAATGTCATCAATCCATGTTGGTTGCATATCTTTGGGGGTTTCAAATAAAGGTTCAACTGCGGTTGCGGCGTGAGAAAAAACAAATAGTGTTAAAAGTAAGGTCCGTTTCATAAAAACTCTATTAAAATGTTAAAAAAAATAGGCGCGCATGATGACTTCCATGCCAAATTTTGGAATCACTGTTCAATGAGTTATCGACAATAATCGCTTCAAATAATAGCCGATTCAGATAAGAATCAAATAATAACTAAATCAAAAAAGATTATCCTACTCATCACTCAATACTGACTGAAGAAGAACTTAAGCCTTGCTGAAGTTCTCCATCATTAAATACAAGATATTATACTGCGTTAAATGATGGCCTTTATACCTAACGTTAGTTTAGGCGTATCATCAGCAATCTTTTTATCTATAGGCGTAACTGATATCATTACGCTAAATGACGGCCGCTAATATAACACGTTTGGCTGCTCTTTTTAGTGATAACTCAACATTCACCCCATCGATATCATTCGGTAAAAGGATCAAAATCGACTATATTTAGCTGAACGGCTACAGCATTTCTATCCAATAAACAAGAGTCTACAAAGCACAAATTCAGTACTATTGAGCCTCATTTAATCAGTAGCCCATCAGCAAGTAAAAATTATTTCCTTAGATATATCATCCAGCGCGCAAGTAAGGTATAACGACGCTATGAAAACGCCTATACGATTACAACCACTGGTTGACGATGGTCTCGTCGATGAAGTGATAAGCCAACTCATGAGTGGCAAAGAAGCTACGGTCTATATGATCAGATGTGGCGATGCGATTCGCTGCGCCAAAGTGTATAAGGAAGCCACTAAGCGCAGTTTTAAAAAAGCAGCACAATATCAAGAAGGTCGAAAAACCAAAAACAGTCGTCGTGGTAGAGCCATGGAAAAAGGTTCTAAATACGGTCGTGAAGAACAAGAAAAAGCTTGGCAGAATGCCGAGGTCGACGCGTTATATAAATGCGCCGCCGCTAAAATTAGAGTACCAGTGCCTTATGGCTGCTTTGATGGAGTGCTATTGATGGAGTTGATCACCAATATTCATGGTGATGTTGCACCTCGATTAAATGATGTTACTCAGATGAGTGCTGAACAAGCGCAAACGCAGCATTACGTTATGATGGGTTATGTCGTACGAATGTTATGTGCAGGTATTGTTCATGGCGATTTATCAGAGTTTAACGTGCTCGTAGATCAGAATGGACCGGTTATCATTGACCTGCCCCAAGCTGTTGATGCATCAGCAAACAATAATGCCAAAGCGATGTTATTTCGTGATGTGAATAATATGACAGACTATTATTCTCAATTTGCCCCAGAATTAGCCGCAACAAAATATGCTAAAGAAATGTGGGCCTTGTACGAACAAGGTGAATTAACGCCGGAAACACAATTGACCGGTTTATTTGAAGAAGACACAACAGCGGCTGACGTCGATTCTGTATTAGAAGAAATTAACGCTGCATTTGAAGAAGCCCAAGAAAGACGCGAGCGCATGAGTGATGCAAACAGCGACGAATATTAAATCGATCGTTTATTCACTCATGTGAACACCTAGGGAGACATTCCGACAAATTATCGAATAAGTGATCGAATACACTATCGAATAAATTGTCAGGTTAATGTCTCCCTATTTAATTAGCCCTTCTCCTTTAATTAACGCCAAGCCAACCCGAGTTGACGGCTAATTACCCCTAGTGAATACCAAATTAAGACGCTCATCTCAACTAAGCAAGTTGGTTAACCATAACCATAACCGCTAGCCGCCTAAACACTGCACTTTTATGCGACGCTTGTTAACGCTATCGTGTGCAAAAGCACTCTCATTACTGGCTAAACCTCAATCAATTGCTTTTTCCCACATAGTCATGAGTGAACCGTTATGTTTGCTAAAAAGTAATATGATCAATTTACACACTTTATATAACCTTGCTTTTTACATGGGTAAATAGGCGTATAATGATATTGGAAAGTTAACAAGGAGAATATTATGAGTAGCTATGTTCTATCGGTATTACTCGTTTGTCTGACTATTTTTATGTCAGCTAATGTTATTGGAAATGAAAATGGAATGATGAGAATGTCTCAGATGCCTGCATTTTCCGATTTTGATACTAATCAAGACAAATTGATATTTGAAGAGGAATTTGAACGCTTTCAAAAAGCCAGGCAAGCATTGCGTCAATCTGAAGGGCGACGATTAAAAAACGCATCGGATTGTGATGAAATGTTTGAGCGTATCGATTTGGACCGCAATAAGTTTATTGATACTGAAGAGTTTCAATCTCATCACGAAATGATGAGAAATTCTAAATAATCACAGTTTGGGATATCTACATAATCTCAGCTCGGGATAATAATCAACATCGCTTTAGAGAGGTAATCAGCATCACCTCTCTTTTAAATACGCTATAGCATAGCAAACGACTTAGTTGTATCTACACCTGCAAGATATAGCGCCATTTTTCCACACCATCGCTAAAATTACTCATTACCCATTACTCCTGCGCTGCAATAAGCTTACTTTTAAATACGCCATAAAAAGCAATACAAGCACCCGCAAAACCTAAAAACGAGCATATTAAGCGATAATCAGTGTTGTCGATAAAGAAGTTAGCCACACTGAATACCAGCAAAATGAATAAGCCAATATTTTTGGTCATCATCATTTTAGGCTCGAACATCAACCATTGATCACATTTAGGGCACTGTGTTTCAACCCCATGTTTACCTTTACGGACTTGTTTAAGCGCTTTACGGGCAAAGATACCCTTACAACGAGGACACTCCATTTAACATTACCTTCAATAATTTTTATCAATATAATACAATGAATTAACTCTAAATCAAAGTTTTCCTTGAGAGCCAATATTGCAGAGCAAGCTAATATCATTTAATAACTCACATAATTTTGAACGTTCGTTCAAAATAGTGATTGAACGAATGATATAGTTAGTTTATAGTAACTCATGGCTCACATTATGAGCACGCTAACTCGCTACAAATAGAACTTATTGGCAAGTATATCAAATGATAAAGAGCTTAAGCACTTGGCTCATAACCCAAATGGAACAATGAACATGCATAAAATGATTGGATTTGATGTTTACGGCACATTAGTGGATCCAGTGGATATGGGCCAGCATCTGCAGCAATTGATTGGCGACAAGGCACAAGCATTTGGTCAATTGTGGCACGATAAAAAAGTCGAATATGCATTTCGTCGTGGCTTAATGCAACAATATGAAGATTTCGGTGTGTGTACTCAACAAGCTTTACAATATTGTTTATCTGTTTTCAACGTCACACTGTCAAACAGCGAACAACAAGATTTACTGGCTAAATTTAGTCAACTCACGGCTTTTGATGATGTCATTCCTGGGCTAGCATTACTGCGCAATCAAGGTCATACCCTCGCCGCTTTTTCAAATGGACCTGAAGTGGCGGTTCGTACACTGATGCAAAATTCAGGCGTTTTACCGCAGCTCCATGACGTTATCAGTGTTGATGACCTAAAGACGTTTAAACCTAACCCCGCCGTTTACCATTATTTAATGACTCGCACCCAATCTGACCTCAATCATTGTTGGATGGTGTCGAGTAATCCATGGGATGTGATTGGTGCAAAAGCCGCCGGACTGAATACGGCTTGGATCAAAAGAGACAGTAAAAAAATATTTGACCCGTGGGGCATTGAACCAGACATAACCGCCAGTAGTTTAATCGAATTAAGTGAACAACTGGATGCCCTGTAATAAATAACTCACATGCTGTATTTAAACAATATAAGCATAACTCATACGCGTTGATGCTAATACATTAAAACTTTACACGCTACACTAACCACATTGTGCTAAGCGCATTATCAATTTACTTAACCTGCTAACAGGTTGTACAAGGATATTTTATGACTAACCAATATACCCCGCCTAAAGTGTGGCAAAATAATAACAATGGCGCTAATAAGTGGGCGAACATTAATAGCCCTGAGTCAGGTGCAAGATTTGATAAAGCGCTGCCTGTCGGAGAGCATGCTTTGCAACTCTACTCTCTTGGCACACCAAACGGGCAAAAAGTAACTATCATGTTAGAAGAGCTACTGGCCTTAGGCATTAAAGAAGCTGAATATGATGCTTATCTGATTAACATCGGGGAAAAGGATCAATTCTCGTCAGGGTTCGTTGCCGTTAATCCAAACTCAAAAATTCCTGCTTTATTGGATAAATCAGCTAATGAAGACGAAAACGTGTTTGAATCTGCTTCAATTTTGGTTCATCTAGCAGAGAAGTTTAACCAATTCCTCCCTAAAGATGGCAAAGCCAGAACGCAAACATTTAACTGGTTGTTCTGGGCCCAAGGTTCAGCGCCATTCCTCGGTGGCGGCTTCGGTCACTTCTATGCTTATGCCGATGAAAAGCAGGAATATCCAATTAATCGCTTTGCTATGGAAGTTAAACGCCAGTTAGATGTGCTAGATAAACAACTGGCAAAAAACACCTTTATTGCTGGTGAAGAATATAGCATTGCAGATATTGCTATTTGGCCTTGGTATGGCAACTTAGTCTTGGGCAATTTATATGAGGCTGCCGAATTCCTAGAAGTAGAGACTTATACCAATGTTGTTCGTTGGGCTAAATTGCTTGAAACTCGTGAAGGGGTCCAACGTGGTCGTATCATCAATCGCTCTTGGGGCGAAGAATGGGAACAAGTTCCTGAGCGTCATTGCGCTGAAGATATTGATAAGGTTCTAAAACTGCGTCCTAGCACAGTAAAATAACGTAGTCGTCAACGTTTGACGCTATTGTTTCACTGACTTATTTTGTTGCCATACTAAAAAGCCTTCTGCATTACAGAAGGCTTTTTTTGTTTCCGTATTTCAGCTCGAAACAACGACAGTTCGAAACAACGCAAATTGTGGACGTTATTTCACACTAGAAACTCTGTGACAATTAAATACTCATCGCGAGTTCTGCACCTTGGCGAATAGCGCGTTTGGCATCTAATTCAGCCGCCACATCTACCCCACCAATTAAATGTACAGGTAATCCTGTGGCTTTCATTTCATCAACCAAACTGCGATTCGACATTTGTCCGGCACACAACACCACATTATCTACAGCAAGAATTTCAGATTGTTCACCTATTTTAATGTGAAGGCCTTGTTCATCAAACTTTTCGTAGCTTACGCCGGTTTTCATATGCACTTGATGTTGCTTCAACACGCTGCGATGGATCCAGCCAGTAGTTTTACCTAAACCTTTGCCCATTTTGGTGGTTTTACGTTGCAGTAAATACACTTCACGACCAGGAATATGTTCGGCTTCTTCAGTTAACCCGCCAGCATTCTGATAGGTTTTATCAATGCCCCATTGTTTTAACCATTTATCGGGTTGCAAAGTGCTCGATTCTAATTCGCATAAGAAATGCGCCATATCAAAACCAATACCGCCAGCACCAATTAATGCTACCGTTTTACCCATTTCAACTTGGCCCGTTAATACTTGTTGGTAATCGACCACTTTAGGATTATCAAAACCCGGTAAATCCAACGCTCGTGGTACCACACCAGCGGCGATGACCACTTCATCAAATTTCTCATTGGCCAGTACTGCCGCATCCAATTTAGTGTTTAGACGCA
This sequence comes from Shewanella sp. SR44-4, assembly GCF_014163715.1. NCBI lineage: Bacteria > Pseudomonadati > Pseudomonadota > Gammaproteobacteria > Alteromonadales > Shewanellaceae > Shewanella > Shewanella sp. SR44-4. The sequence continues at coordinate 188,617 of NZ_JACJDU010000003.1, forward strand.
GTTCAACGTTATGCAGTTTAATTTGGTTAATGAAATATCGAATAGTTTCACTAAACTCTTCTTTACCCGGGATTTTACGCGCTAAATTAAACTGACCACCGACTTCAGACTTGGCTTCAAACAATACCACTTCATGTCCACGAGACGCTGCGTATACCGAGAACGCCATTCCCGCAGGACCGGCGCCCATAACAGCGATACGTTTTTTACTGGTTGTTGGGGTAAAATTAATTTCGGTTTCATAACAAGCACGAGGATTAACTAAACAGGTTGCCCGCTTCATCGCAAAAGTATGGTCCAAACAAGCTTGGTTACAACCAATGCAGGTATTAATCAACTCTGGGGTATTAGCTGCCGCTTTATTCACAAACTCTGCATCTGCTAAAAATGGCCGGGCCATCGATATCATATCAGCTTGACCTGATGCAATAATCGCCTCGCCAATTTCTGGGGTATTAATTCGGTTGGTGGCAATTAACGGAATCTTGACTTCTTTTTTGAGCTTTTCTGTTACCCAAGAAAAAGCACCACGCGGTACACTGGTCGAAATCGTCGGTACACGTGCTTCATGCCAACCAATACCGGTATTAATAATACTTACACCGGCTTGTTCAAGCGATTTTGCCAGCTGAACCACTTCATCCCACGTTGAGCCATTGTCGACTAAGTCGAGCATCGACAAACGGAACACAATAATAAAGTCACTGCCTACTTTCTGACGAATAGCGTTAACGATTTCAATCGGAAACTTAACCCGATTGTCATAACTGCCACCCCATTCATCGGTACGTTTATTGGTGCGCGAACTGATAAATTGATTGATCAAATAGCCTTCAGAGCCCATGACTTCAACGCCATCATAACCGGCTCTTTTCGCCAATACCGCGCTGGTAGCATAATCTTTAATTGTCGAACGCACTTGACGAGCAGACATCGCTGAAGGGGTAAACGGGGTAATTGGCGATTTTACTTTGCTCGGCGCTAAGCTAAAAGGATGATAGCTATAACGGCCCGCATGCAAGATTTGCATACAGATTTTACCGCCCGCTTCATGCACAGCATCGGTAACAATTTTATGTTTACCCACTTGCCAAGAAAAGCTTAATTGGCAGGCATGTGGCGCTAAACGGCCACGTAAATTAGGTGCGATACCGCCAGTAACGATTAACCCCACGCCACCTTGAGCACGCTCTTTATAAAAAGCTGCCAGTTTCTCAAATCCGCCTTTTTCTTCTTCTAACCCCGTGTGCATTGAGCCCATCAACACGCGGTTTTTCAGCTGTGTAAAGCCGAGATCTAAAGGTTCTAATAAGTGTGGAAACGACATTCAAACATCCTTTTTAAACAAGTGATTTAAACCAGCATACCCCGACAGTAAAGTTTGCTCAATCATTTAAACGCTCGTTTGTTAAAAACCTTTACAATTGAATTTCACATTTTTATTGATTTTCAGTTAGGATGACTACATTAGACTGATAAAGGAGTGGCAAATGTCCGCTAAACCCTCGTTTTTAAAAAGGATGTTTTTACTGTTATGGAATACAGTAAACGGTATCCGTAAGTTCATCATCAACGTTATATTTTTTGGTTTGTTGGCTGTCATCGCTGTAGTACTTCTCAACAGCGAAGATGAAATTGTCGTCGAAGATCAATCAGCATTAGTGCTGAACTTGTCTGGGAGCATAGTGGACCAAAAACATTATGTAGACCCAATAGAAATGGCATTTAGCCAAGGGCAAGCTAATGATCCAGAAGGTGAAATTCTATTAGCCGATGTACTTTATACTATTAATAATGCGACTCAAGACGCCCGCATTAACAGTATAGTACTGGACTTAGCGGATCTTCGTGATGCCGGTATTAGTAAAATGACCGCTATAGGTGAAGCATTAACCCAGTTTAAAGCCGCCAATAAGTCAGTTATCGCTATGGCCAATGGTTATGATCAAAACCAATATTTTTTAGCCAGCTTTGCAGACAAAATATACCTTAATAACCAAGGTATGGTAGCGCTTGATGGCTTAAGCCGTTATCGCTTATATTACAAAGCTGCACTCGAAAAACTCAAAATTACCACTCACGTATTTCGAGTGGGTACCTTTAAATCAGCTGTAGAGCCCTTTATTCGCGACGATATGTCTGATGCCGATAAAGTCGCCAGTAAAGTATTGTTAAACGATATTTGGCAAAGTTATTCAACTATTGTGGCCAGTAACCGTCAAATAGCCCCAGATCAATTAGTGTTAACTCCAGATGAATTCCTTGCTCAGCTTGATAAAGCTGAAGGTGACAGTGCTCAAATGGCTGTCAACATGAAATGGGTTGACGAACTGGTTTCGGCTGATGCGTTCCGTGTCGCGATGATTGAACGTGTTGGCAGTGATAAAGAAGGTAAAAACTTTAAGCAAATTAGCTTTAATGATTATCGAGCGTTAACCGCACCTATGCCTAGCTTTGTTGAAAAAGACGCAGTGGCCGTTATCGTTGCTAAAGGCACGATTCTTAACGGTAAACAACCTGCTGGACAAATTGGCGGTGAAAGTACCTCTGCATTGCTAATGAAAGCACGCTTTGACGATAAGGTGAAAGCCGTCGTGCTTCGCGTTGATAGCCCTGGTGGTAGTGCATTTGCGTCAGAACAAATTCGTCAAGAAGTGTTAGCCCTAAAAGCAGCAGGTAAGCCTGTGGTTGTTAGCATGGGTAGTCTTGCTGCATCTGGCGGATATTGGATATCAGCCAGTGCCGACTATATTGTTGCAACACCAACAACCCTAACGGGTTCTATCGGTATTTTCGGTATGTTTGCTACGTTTGAGCAAGCACTGAATCATTTTGGTGTGACCTCTGATGGTGTCGCAACATCTGATTGGGCCGGATTATCGCCTGCACGCGAATTAAATCCACAAGTGGCTGCTGTTGTACAACGCCATATTGAACGTGGTTATCATGAGTTTATTTCTCTGGTAGCAAAAGAACGTCATATGACTCTAGAGCAAGTTGACAACATTGCTCAAGGCCGAGTATGGACTGGTAAACGCGCACTCACCTTAGGCCTAGTTGATGAACTAGGTGATATGGATGTGGCATTAGCTAAAGCTGCTGATTTAGCGAAAATGGACAAGTTCGACGTTAAATTGATTGAACAAGAGCTTAGCGCTGAACAACAACTGATGCAGCAAATCATGGGCGCTACTGTGGCTTATGTTCCAGACAGTGTTCGTCAAACCAGTTTCATTGAGCGCTTTGCCAAGCAGTGGGCTGGCGCATTTGAAACATTGTCGATGTTTGATGACCCTAATCATGTCTATATGTATTGCGAAAACTGTAATTACTAATCACTCAAATGACCGCAATATGAAGATTATTCAAAAAAAGCCTGCTTAGCAGGCTTTTTTATTGGGGATCGATAAATAAACTCGTATAATTTCCACAATCTGCAATCGCTGTTAAAGAAGAGCCTACATACATGACAAAACGTTCCATTTACGTTGCCTATACTGGCGGTACCATCGGGATGCAAAAGACCGATAATGGTTTTGTGCCAGTATCAGGGTTCTTAACCGATTGTGTGCAGTCAATGCCTGAGTTTTATCATGAAGAAATGCCTGAATTCGTTATTCATGAATACAGCCCATTAATTGACTCATCCAATATGGCACCGCCGGATTGGCAATTGATTGCTAATGATATTCAAGCCAACTATGAAAAGTATGACGGTTTCGTTATTTTGCATGGTACAGACACCATGGCTTATACCGCATCTGCATTGTCATTTATGCTGCAAGGTCTATCAAAACCTGTCATTGTTACTGGTTCACAAATTCCGTTAGCTCAATTACGTTCAGACGGTCAAACCAACTTGCTCAATTCGCTTTATATTGCGGCCAACTACCCCGTTGCAGAAGTCTGTTTATTTTTTAATAACAAACTGTTTCGTGGTAACCGCTCAACCAAAGCCCATGCTGACGGATTCGATGCGTTTGCATCGCCTAATTTTCCTATGTTGCTCGAGGCAGGCATTAAAATAAACCTTAAAGCAGGGAAAATAACCAAACCAACAGGTGAGCCTTTAGAAGTGGTGACAATTAGTCCACAACCTGTTGGTGTGGTGACACTTTATCCAGGGATCTCCACTGACATTTTTAATAATATTTTACAGCAACCGGTAAAAGCACTGATTTTATTGACCTTTGGCGTGGGGAATGCACCACAAGATAAGAAGCTACTTGATACACTTAAACAAGCCGATGAACGCGGTATTATATTGGTTAATTTGACTCAATGTTTCCAGGGTAAGGTCAATATGCGCGGTTATGCTACAGGTAATGCTTTAGCACAAGCTGGGGTAATAAGTGGTGCTGATATGACCATTGAAGCGGCGTTAGCCAAATTGCATTATTTGTTGTCTATTGGATTAACGTCGGCGCAAATTAAGCAACGTATGCAGCAAAACCTTGTTGGTGAACTGACAACAGACTAGTTTAGGTTATTGATACTGTTACGGGGTTATTGTATTAACAGATAACAGCTAAATAAAAATGCGAGCTAATGAGCTCGCATTTTTTGATGTTATAATATCCATTATTGATAACAAATATTATTTATTATCAGATAATTACAAATCAGCTTCTTTAAAATCGGCGATGGGCTCACCTTTAAACTGTTTTTTCAGCTCTGATTTAGACAGCTCATTAATGTTACCACCGGCTGCGATGGTAAAATGTTCAGTTTGCTGCAACTTACGTGCTTGATACAACATCACTACTTGCAAAGTCGATTCACGCTGTGGCTGAGTTAATACTGTACCATCATCCCACTTACCTAACTCAGACGCAGACAATAAGCGCAGGTATACTTCTTCAGGCATTTCATCAATGACTTTATTGATATCGTTCATACTGATTTCCGTTTATGTAACACTATTCTGACTCGGGTAACAAGATAACCCGTAAAACCAATAACAAAACTTGCGATCGCGATATAAGAAGTTAACCCCTGTGCAGGCTCTCCTCCCCAAAACCACACCACAACTCCTGCGATAAATAATGTCAAAAAAATAAAGCTTTGAGTCATTAAGCTATTTGAACGCTCAATGTGACTGATAATCTTTAATGACTCAGTATTACCACTCAAATCGGTTTTACAATGCTCACATTGCTTAACCAGACTTGAAATTCGCTTTTGACATTTAGGACATGCAACTAAGGCCATAATTCATTCTACCTGCTTGATTATCTGAAGATAAAAATTACCGCGTACTGTCGCGATTATAAATTATCAACCACCGCTAACATCGCAACTAAAGACGCTTCACCTAAATATACGCAACGCTCTGGAGACCAGCCCACAAATGGATCGGCTAAATTGGCATTGTCTTTAAATGGCATTTCTAAGGTGTTCGATAAACAACTGAACGTATTAGCAACCCAATTAGAACCTACCGTTAAATTAGCTTTACCTGGCTCATCTTTATCGTAACCAAACTCTGTTTGGAAATCCGCACTGGCAATGGTCAATGCACTGAGAAATTGCTGCTGTAATTGAGCCATCTTATCGTTGTAGCTTGGCACCCCTTCACAACCGGCAAGGAACACATAAGGAAGACCTTCATCGCCGTGCACATCGTAAAATAAATCAACACCAGTTTGATGCATTTTATTAACGACATAATACACTTCAGGGCTTTTCTCTAAGCTCGGTGTTTGCCATTCGCGATTTAAGTTAGTACCTGCAGCATTAGTCCGTAAATGGCCGCGTGCGCTGCCATCTGGATTCATGTTTGGCACAATATAAAAATTGGCTTTGTCTAATAAGGCTTTAGATGTTGGACAATCACTATCAAGCAATTGATTTAACAAACCTTCAACTAGCCATTCAGCCATCGTTTCACCCGGATGTTGACGCGCAGTAATCCAAATATTCTTTTTATCTGGGTTAGCATCACCAATTTTTAGCAAGGTCATGTCGCGACCATCAAGGGTTAACCCAAGGTGCTCAAGACTCACAGCTGGATGTAATTGCACTTCACTGATCAAATCTAAATGACGTTCGTAGCTGTACGGTGCAAAATAAGCTATTTGAATGGCTTCACAATCTAGCTCAGCCTGGATGGTTAATTTTCCGTCGACATACTGAGTTGGTAATCTGAACCACGATTGGCGGTCATAACTGGCCACTGCTTGATAATCGTCCCAGCCAGCTGGATAAGAGGCACTACCTGCATTGAGGATGTTAAGGGTATATGTCTGGCCGACTTCCCCTTCTAAACGGAAGTTAAACCATTGATAAAACTCACCACCAAAATCGGGACGAATGGCGAGCTGTATATCGTCATGTTTGTCTAGGTTAATGACGTCAATATTGCCGCCGTCAAAGTTTGCTGTAATCCGCATTAGATTATCCTTTATGTGCTTGCGCTTATTTTGGGCTTAATAACGATTGGTATCAGCCTTATTTTATGCGCCATAGCTTATCAAATGCGGCAATAGGTGTGAACCATTAAAAGCTAAAGCTGTAACCTTGACCGCGAACGGTATTAATCAATTCGCGTGGTAAATTGCGTTTAACTAATTTACGGCGTGTATTACTGATATGCATGTCTAAATTACGGTCAAAACGTCCAAGTTCTTTGTGTAATACCCGTAGTTGCAGCTCTTCTTTGGTGACCACTTCACCTTGTCTATCAAATAAATATTTAAATAACCGATATTCCGTTTGGGTCAACACTAGCGACTTTTCTGCAAAACTAATGGTATAGCAGGTATCATCAAAGCCAATATAGTCATTAACCGCGTCATTAATTGGTGCTTGGGTGCGTCGATGGAGTACATTAAGACGTAACTGCAATTCGCGGATATTAATCGGTCGAGTGAGATAATCGTCGGCGCCTAACTCTAGCGCATTAATGCGCTCCAGTTCGCTGTTACTTTCTGCTAATACAATAATAGGCGTTCGGGTTTGTCGTGCAACGAGCAGCCAAAATGACTCCATTTTGGGAACCGAAAAATCTAATAATATGGCTTCAAGCTGCTCAGTTTCCATTTGGATCAACGCATCAAAGGCATTATTAACCCGATGAACACTGTAGCCCTGCTCATTTAGCTGTCGAGTTACGTCACTTTTATCGGAAAGGGTATGTTCAATGAATAGGATATTCTTCATGCTCAGCTACTTAATGATAACGATTACCATTAAGATTATCATACTGATTTAGCCAAAACCAGATTTAATCGACCCTGTAGCCCTTTTCATTAACAAAAAGGCCTGAAACTTCAGGCCTTGAGACATTTGTCACAATAATGAATGAGACATCATTGGTCTATTTATCTGTCATCAACTGTTTAATAAATTTAACCGGCGCACTACCGTAACTTAAAAACTGTTCATGAAACTGCTTTAAATCAAAGTTTTCACCTTGCTTAGCTTTAAGTTGTTCGCGGAAATCATAGATCTCACGATAGCCAGCGTAATAGCTAGTCAGTTGCACTTGACTTAAGGTCGCTCGACGCCACTTTCCTTCAGCTTCAGCGCGTTGTTGGAATGCTTCATTCTCGAGCAAGTCAATCACCTCTTGCTCACCCATTCCGTTAACCTGAATGCTGTAGTCTAAAATAGTGTTACAAATGACCCGTAAATTCCATTTGTAATACATCAACCACATTTCAGGTTCAAAATTACCATAACCTTCTTCCAGCATCATACGCTCGGTATACACTGCCCAACCTTCAATCATGGCACCGTTACCAAATAAGCTTTTCACTAAACTAGGAGATTGGTTAGAAAAGACTAATTGTGTGTAATGCCCTGGGATAGCCTCATGAATATTCAGTACCTGTAAAATCCAGTGATTGTATTCACGTAAATAGCTTTCGGCTGACTCATCACTCATGTCATCGAGGGGCGAAACGTTGTAGTAAGTATTACCGCCTTTGTCATAAGGCCCTGGTGCACTGATAGAAGCACCCGCAAAACCGCGCATGTATTCAGGGGTTTCACGCACAATTAACGGTTTGTTAGGATCAAGCGTCACCAGTTGTTTGTCATTGACAAATTTAATCAGTTCTGGAATTTGCTTACGCACTTCAGCAACAAAGTTTTCTCGTTTAACATGTTTGGTTGATAACACATCAATTAACTGCCGAATTGCTTGTCTCTCATCGTCTGGTTTTGGGGTATCGATATACTTTGACCAAATGGTATCGGTGATCTTAGCCATTTCTTGCTGAACATGATTTTTATCTGCCACAGCTTTGTCATATAACTGTTTAGCGGTCATACCAGACTGAATATCGAAGGCGAATTTTTCTTCGTATAAGGTTTCACCAATACGGAAATCACGGCCTCCATTTTCGGTTAGCTTAGTTTCAAGCGCGGTTAACCACTCAATGTGCTGTTTAATCGCTGCAGTTGCTGCATCAAAACGTTGAGTAAATAACGCTTTCTGCTCTGCGCTTAAGCCTGAATCAGTGACTTGCTGGGCTAACTCGGCAGACAATACCGAAAATGCGCCTTGATTTTGCATAATCGCTAATTGGGTATGCTCAAGTGTCGGCTCACTAATATTTTGTCGCGCGGCCTCATAATAAGCGGGCACATTTTCAAGACGTGCAATAACAGAGCCTAAGCGCTCATCTAACGGCGCAAAGTCTTCATTGATGATTTGCGCAAAACCACCGGCAACATTGTAATTAGATGGATCCCATTGCCAACCTTTAAAGCGTGTAATTTCCCATTGCATTGACTCAACTAAATTACTCAGTAATTTATAATCAATTAACTCGTTAGCAGATAATGACTGCGAATCGAATTGGGCTAGTGCCGCTTGCTGTTGCTTAACAAATGCCAACGTTTTGTCGCGGCTAGCTTGATTAGGGATATCTAAATAGCCATCATTAACATGTTTGCCACTGTACAGAGCCCACGTTGGTGATAATGCCCACAGCTCATCAATAAACTGTTGTGAATATTTGTTAAAGGTTAATTCTGCCACGGTTGTAGTTGTGCTAGCCTCTGCAGTAACGGTCTTGGTTTGTGGACTTGGCTTAACCGAGTCATCGCCACAGCCGACCATGGCAAAAGTAACCGCCAAAGCAAGTAAAGATTTTTTCATGAGTTATCCCTTACATTGTTATTATTTTTTAGTGTATATAAACTTATTTTTTGATGCATATCGCTTTCGTGCACAAAGATTTTTGTTGCGAAGATACGAATAAAAATTCATCTTACGGCAATTATAATGAGTTAATCATGTTCGTCACGGTTTTGCAGCATGCAGACACCTTTTGTGACATAAAAATAGTGAATCGATCAACTGCTTGTAGCCTAGAAACCGATTTTTAGTTACATAGCCGTGTCCATAATAATCAACAGAGGTCTTAACGATGCCTTCAACACATATCCGACTACTGCTTAATGGTAAAAAAGCCGCCAATGTCGACATCAGACAATCGGTTATCGCTTTACGTGAAAAGGGCCATACTGTTGATGTGCGGGTCTCTTGGGAAAGTGCCGATATGTTGCGTTTTATGACGGAAGCAATAGCCGATAATGTCGGCAGAGTGGTTATTGGAGGCGGTGATGGCTCACTTAATGAGGCTGTTAATGCCCTGATGCAACTGTCACAACAGGATCATATGCTCGAAATAGCCGTGCTGCCATTAGGCACGGCAAATGATTTCGCCACTGCGTGTGGAATTAGCAATAATATTCATTCCACTTTGGAACTGGCGATTCATGGTGACAGCTACCCTATTGATATCATTAGAGCCAACAATAATTATTTTATTAATGCGGCTGTCGCCGGTTTTGGCGCGCAAGTGACTGCAGAAACACCAACAGAGTTAAAAGATTTTCTGGGCGGCGGGGCTTATACCTTAATAGGATTGGCAAAAGCATTAGGCTTTAAGCCTTATCAAGGCAGTATTACCACCGATAAAGGCACGTTCGATGGCGATATTCTGGTAGGCGCCATTTGCAATAATAAGCAAGCTGGCGGCGGACAAATGCTGGCGCCCAATGCGTTAATTGATGATGGCTTGATGGATATCACCCTGCTGAAGTCATTTTCAACCTTTGATATCCCGGTGGTGTTAGAAGAAATACAAGCCATGAGTCATGAAGCCAGGTTTTGTTATCATTTTCAAACCCGTTGGCTAGAAATTGATTTCCCTATCAAGTTACCGCTTAATTTAGATGGCGAACCCTATCCAACAGAGCAAATGCGTTTTGAAGTACTCCCAAAAGCCATTCAGTTTGTGTTACCGCCAGACTGTCCATGCCTTGAGAAATCCACACAAAAAAGCGGAAAGTAAATTCCGCTTTAATCGCCGATACAACAACTAAGTTAATCGTTTATCTAATCAGTTTAGATATTCCACGGATTAGGTTTATTACCTTTCGGCGAGGCTGGCGCTTTAGCTGTTTTGGTTTTTCTAAAGTCAGCTGAAGCCGTTTTCGATTTGCCTAAACTCAGCGTAGGTCGGTCTGTCGCTGAGGTTGATTTATGCTGACGATTTTTTGGGATAAAATTCAACACCGAAATAGGAATAGGCTTAGATGGTTCAAAACCGACTATTTCTTTGCGTTCAATTAAATGCCCCAAACGACTTTCAATCATACACAGGTTTTTAAAGTCATCATTGGACACAAAAGAAATAGCGACACCAGCAGCACCGGCACGACCGGTTCGACCAATACGATGAATGTAGTCATCGGCCGGATAAGGCAAGTCATAATTGATTACACGAGATAAATCGTCAATATCAATACCACGGGCCGCAATACCGGTAGCTACTAGGTATTTAATGTTACCCGATTTAAAATCAGCTAAAATTTGTTCACGCACCGGCTGGCTGCGGCCACTGTGAATACACTCAGCAGCAATATCACGCTTTTCAAGCTGACTGACTAATTTAGCGGCACCTTGCTTGGTTTCGATAAAGATTAGCGCTTGATTCCACTCTTCGGTTTTAATTAAATGACTTAATAAAGCTGATTTTTTATCTTTATCAACCGTCGTTAACCACTGCTCGATTTTCGGTGCTGAATCGCGATCAGCAATCACCGAAATTTCCACAGGACGCTTAATGGCCGTTTTCGCTAACGCACGCACTTGGTTTGATAATGTCGCGGAAAACAATAAACTCTGACGTTCAGAAGGTAATTTATCGATGATTTTATTAATATCTTCGATAAAGCCCATGTCGAGCATTCTATCGGCTTCATCAAGCACCAACACTTCAATTTCATCAAAGTGCACAGCACGTTGGGTATATAAGTCGAGTAAACGTCCTGGTGTCGCCACCAAAATATCCACACCATCAATTAAGGCTTGTTTTTGCGGCTTCTCATCAACCCCACCATAAATGGCGATAGAGGTTAACGATAAATGCTTGGCGTACTGAACTACGTTGGCGTGAACTTGCACTGCGAGTTCGCGAGTTGGGGTTAAAATCAACGCTCGAATACGTTTTGCACGCTGGGTTTCAGTATCGGCTAAGCGTTCTAATATTGGTAATACAAAGCTTGCGGTTTTACCGGTGCCCGTTTGCGCCGCGGCAAGCAGGTTCTTACCCTTTAAAATAACCGGAATAGTCTGTTGTTGAATCGGTGTCGGCTGACTGTATCCCACTTCATGTAGGGCATTGACAATCGTGTCGCGTAATCCAAGTGTCGAAAAAGGCATGAAAGTGGGTCTCAGTAGTAAAACAAGAATAGAGCATTATAGAGGCTACGCATAACAAGCGCTAACACCTCGTTAATATAAAGTCATACTAGACAACGGCGAGACGAAGCATCAGCCAAATTGTCAGTATTGTATTAAAACACAAATGAAAAAAGACGTCCGAAGACGTCTTTTTTCATAATATGGCGGTGAGCGAGAGATTCGAACTCTCGTTAGGGATAAACCTAAACACACTTTCCAGGCGTGCGCCTTCAGCCACTCAGCCAGCTCACCAATTTGTGACTGACTTTTTATCCATACCATTAAAAGACATCAGATAAAAAGGCAGTACTTAATATTTGATTCTATTGAGTGGGATAATGACCTCTCAACAATACAAAACCACTTAATACTAACCGCGGCAGTGCTAATCGAGGCGTACTTTACGCAAATGATGATAGCGGGTCAAGCTAAAAATCCCCACTATCAAGCGTTTGCACAAATGCACAGCAACTAGCAAGCTAACTAACCTATTAAGGTAGGGAAAAGTCCTTTAACACCCGCGGCGATCACTTCAATGCCTAAAGACAACATCAGTAGACCCATTAGACGAGTAATAACGTTAATGCCAGTTTTACCTAATAGTTTAAACAGCATTGGCGCCATACGAAATAAACCCCAACTAACAAGACCTAAGATAATAATGGTTAAAAACATACCAATGTAGTTGGTTATTTGGTGATGCTCCGCCGCAAACACAATCACCGCACTAATGGCACCAGGACCAGCCATTAATGGCAAAGCTAAAGGGACAACTGCAACAGACTCCATACCTGAAGACTCACGGTCTTCTTCTTGGTTGCGTTTCACTTCACTGATTTTACCTTGTAGCATCGACATGGCAATAATACAAATCAAGCTACCACCGGCAATACGAAAAGCCGATAATGAAATACTGAACATACTAAGAATGTAATGCCCTGCTATTGCCGTCACCAATAAAATGACCACTACGGCAAAGTTTGCCACCCGGTTGGTATGTCTACGCTCAACTTCAGTTTGATGGCTGGTTAAGCTAACAAAAACAGGTAATAACCCTACTGGGTTAATAATGGCTAATAGTCCTAGAAAGAACTTGATATAAAGCATGAAATCCACTTGGTATAACCCTCTTGATATTACCTGTATTGAAGCTCGATTCTGAGGGCGCTAATGTAGCTGAAACATTGCCATTCCCCAAATGAAATTTTTTATATTTGATAGACCGTTTTACAATACAAAAACTAATGCTACGTCTATTATTTGTGTTTTTACATCACAATGACAGTTAACGTAAACACGCACTTTTAGTTATTTTATTTCACTATACAGTTCTAATTAGCATCAATATGATGATTTAACCTACAACATAACTTAAAACCTTGTTTGTCCGTGGTTAACCTACATATTATTCAACAAAATAAGAATAGCCTTATGATGAAAAATACTAACGATAGCGGAGTTTTTATTTCTCCTAAAAGTATACATTTAGCCGGTCAGTTTATTTTGACAGTATGTAAGTAACCTGAACTCGGGATAAGAATTGAACTAAACGCCCTCTTTACGATCAGATCTTTCGACCAAGAAGGATTTAATCATGCAGAGGGCGTATGAATAATTTAGTGGATATATTTTGTGATGTCGAT